>NZ_DAHVQP010000148.1:0-19283 GCF_027317685.1 Saccharomonospora sp. | reverse complement strand
TCGAACCGCCCACGATCGCCTCGTTCAGTTGTACGCTGGCCGGATCCTTAAGCGGGCGGACGCAGTCGGGTCAGTTCGAGTGCGTCACGCTCCATCCGCATCAACTCATTCCGGATCTCCCGGAATTCCTGTAGGGCACGTCCGGCTTCCTCCCGCGTGAGGGAGAAGCCCTGCGCCCCACTGGGAGCGCCTCCACCACCACCGCCACCGGCGGATGCTCCACCTCGTGTGTGGGTTCGAGACGCTAACCCGTTGACCCAGAACGTGACGTCGTCGAGCCAGTTCGTGCTACCGCTGCCAGTCATGCCTTCTCTTCCGGAACACGTGCCGCTAGCGGAGGGTAGCGCACGCTTGTCCCGACGAGAGGCGAATCGGTGGAAGCACTCACTCGGAGGTTTCGGGGCCGGCCTGGGTGTCGGTGTCGGCCTTGGTGCGTTTCTCTTGCTTCGCATGGTGTTCGGCGGCGGCCAGGACGGCTCCGCGTATCGCCGCCAGGAGGGGCACGGCGAACAGGACGCCGGCGATGCCGCCTTCCGCGCCGCCGATGACCAGCGCCACCAGGACCACGGCGGGATGGAGGCTGGTGAAGTTCCCTTGCAGGATGGGGTGCAGCACCTGCCCTTCGAGCTGCTGCACCAACAGCACCACTCCGAGGATGATGAGCGCGGGGACGAACCCGTTGCTCACGAGTGTGATCGCCACGGCGAGGAAGCCCGACACCACCGCGCCGATGTACGGGATGAAGCCGCCGATGAACACCAACGCCGTCAGGGGCACGGCGAGGGGAACGCCCACGACCGCCAGGCCGATGCCGATTCCGATGGCGTCGATGAGTGCTACGAGCGCCGTCACCCGGACGTACACCACTACGCCGTGGTAGGCCCGGCGGCCCACGTCGTCGACGAGTTCGCGGGTGCTCGGCCGCCACGGCAGCAGGAACGCCGACCACAACCGTGGTCCCGCCTGGAGGAACATGATGAACAGCACCAGCGCGATCACCAGGCCCACGAGGAACGACCCGACCGTGCTGAACGCGGTGATCGTCTGGCTGATGAGGGTGCCCTGGTTGCCGCTGATCCAGTTCTGAATCCGGCCGAGCAGTTCGCCGCTGATGGGGAACGGACTCTCGCTCAACCACGAGCGGAGTTGTTCGATGCTTTCCAGCACTCTTCGGCGTAGCTCGTCGTAGGAATCGATGATGGAGAACACCACGAAGGTCACGAGCCCGCCGACGATGACGAATCCGAAGAGGAGTGCCGCGACGACGGCGAGGGGACGTGGCCAGCGGTGCCGGACGAGCCAGCTGACCATGGGCTCCAGGACGGCGGTGAACAGTAACGCCACGGCCAGGGGGATGAGGACGTAGCTCAGGTGTTTGCTGATGTTGCGTAACACCCAGAGCGCCGCAAACAGGATGAGGAACTGCGCCGAGATGATGGCCGCACGGCGGAGCATCCCGGAGGTGAACCGCACGGCCGGCTCGGACATGATCCCTCCAGCGACGCCACTGATTTCCAGGCCCGGATAGCCACTGTTCAGCGGAGCGAAACCAGCTTTGCCGGGTGCGTGACGACGGCCGCGGCGACAACCCACTTTCCGGTGATGTCGGGTATGCCGGGGCATGGCTGCGGTGACTGTTTGTCACTTTCGGAAGGGGGTAGCCCATCGGCATGGGCGCGGTCATGAACGCGGCACGGCAAGTGCGCAGTCGTTACTCGGGTTCCGAGCCCCGCCCGTTGGGTGGGTATCTCGGGGCCATGGCGACGTTCGCCGCTGCCGTGGGCACGATGACGGTCGTCGGGCGGGCGCGGGGAGTGCGGCTGCCCGAACGGCTTGCCGCGAACGACATGGTGCTGCTGTGCGTGGCGACGCACAAGGCCAGCCGTCTGTTGGCGAAGGATTCGGTCACCAGCCCGCTGCGGGCACCGTTCACCGAGTATTCGAAGCCCGCGGGCGAGGCCGAACTCAACGAGTCGGTGCGCGGCCATGGGGCGCGACACGCCGTCGGTGAACTGATCACGTGCCCGTTCTGCCTGTCGGTGTGGGTGGCCACGGCTTTGACGGCCGGCCTTGTCTTTGCGCCGAGGATGACGCGACTGGCGAACACCGTACTCACTGCCGTCGCGGCATCGGACCTGCTGCAACTCGGCTACGACGGGAGCAAACAGCTCCTGCACGCGGCCGGCTCACTAGGAAACGACGATTGAGCTTGTCCGGGAGCATGCCATGCTGAGCCACCACGAACAGCGCGAGCTGGAACGGATCCAGGAACGGTTCGAACGTGATGATCCGCAGCTGGCCAAGGCCCTCGGCCAGGTCGGGCGGCCGTGCGGCTGGGCCCGGTCGCGACTGCTGCGGTACAGCATCGACATCGTGGCCCTTGCGCTCATCGTGCTCGGGGCGGTGACGCTCAACTTCGGCCTGATCTTCTTCGGAGCCGTGCTCCTCGCCGCCGGGGCGTGTCTGCACGTCACTCAGTGGAACGACGAGGCCCCGCCCCGACATCGGCGCCTGGAATAGGGCTGGAACGAAACGGCGTCAGGGCGGGCGTCAGGGCGTAGGGGATTTCCACGTGCGGCCGGTGAGCCGCTCGTAGACGTCGATGTAGCGCTGCCGCGTGGCCTCCACGACGTCGGGTGGCACGGCGGGTCCGGGAGGGGTTTTGTCCCAGCCCGTGGAAACAGCCCAGTCGCGGACGTACTGCTTGTCGAAGGAGTACTGCGGGCGGCCGGGCTCCCACCGGTCGGCGGGCCAGAAGCGGGAGGAGTCGGATGTCAGCGCTTCGTCGCCGAGGGTGAGTTCGCCGTCGGCGTCCCAGCCGAACTCGAGTTTTGTGTCGGCGACGAGGATGCCGCGTTCGGCGGCGTACTCGGCGCCCTCGCGGTAGATGCGCAGGGTCAACTCGCGTAGCCGTTCGGCGGTTTCCCGGCCTTCCTGGGCGACGACGTTGTCGAACGTCATGGGCAGGTCGTGGCCGGTGTCCGCCTTCGTGGTGGGCGTGAAGATCGGTTCGGGGAGCTTGCTGCCGTCCACCAGACCGGGGGGCAGCGGCACGCCGCACACGGTGGACGACCGCTGGTACTCCCGCAGCGCCGAGCCGGTGAGGTAGCCGCGGGCCACACATTCCACCTTGATCATGGTGAGAGGGCGGCAGCGGATGGCTCGACCCGCGAACTCGGCTGGTACGTCGGTGGCTGAGATCAGGTGGTTGGGTACGACATCGCGGAACCGGTCGAACCACCACACGGACAGCTGGGTCAACAACGCGCCCTTGTCGGGAATGGGCGTGGGCAACGGCACGTCGTAGACCGACACGCGATCCGAGGCGACCAGCAGCAGGTCGTCCCCGTCGGAGTACAGGTCGCGGACCTTGCCCGCGTGCAGGTGCTTCACGGGCGTCATCGTAGTTGTCCCACATCGCGGACCCGTCGAGGCCGCCACGGCGGAAAGTGGCTCAGATCACTGAGAGTCATTGTGGACGGACGCGGGGTGACGCGAGGTGACGCGGATGTCCGGTCGGTGGCCCGGTTTTCATCGCCCTGCCAGGGAAGGAGGGCGATGTGGTGATTGTGACACAGCGCGTTCGGCCGATTACGTGAGAAGTTTCCGGCCAGTAGGATCGTCGGTGTTCGTTCGGGGGACACAACGTCGGCGCAGCGACGCCGGTGGACGTCTTGAGGAGGCGTGCTCGAACGTGGCGGTGCCCCACCAAACCCCGGGCTCGGACAGCCCGGACAGCTCCGTCCTGCCCAACATCGCCCGGATCAGGAACTTCTGGCTGAACGGCAGTCGGCACAACGACGACGACCGGGAGATGGCTCAACGCATCGAGTTGTGCGGGCCGCACATCCCGTATCTCGTGCGAGCGCAACGGTCGCTCGTCCGGCGCCAGGTCCGCCACCTCTTCGCTTCCGGCATCACCCAGTTCCTCGACCTCGGTTCGGGGTTGCCCGAATGCGACTACGTGCACCACGTCGTGCAGGCACTCGACCCGGAGTGCCGGGTCGCATACGTGGACTTCGACGCCTCACTCGAGGCCGACAGCAAGGAACTGGTGGCGGACGCCGACAACACGGCGTTCGTGGTGGCGGATTGCCGCGACGTCGACGGTGTACTCGGCCACCCCGAGGTGCGCGCGGTGTTCGATCCCTCGCGGCCCTTCGCGGTGCTGATGACCGAGTTGCTGCTGCACGTGCCGGACGAGGCTGACCCCGCCGGACTCGTGGCGTCGTACGTGGACGCCATGCCGTCGGGCAGCTATCTGGCGATCTCACACTTCGGTGAGGACGACCAGGTGCTGGAGGGTTTCCAAATCTTCGAGGGACTGCGGTTCGGCCGGTTCCCCGCCGTGAACCTGCGGTCCCGGGAACAGGTGGGGAAACTGTTCGACGGCCTCGACCTCGTCGCCCCCGGCGTGGTGCCGGTGCCGCTGTGGCATCCCGAACCCGACGACGAGGTGCTGCGCAACCCGAGCGAGGTGCGCATGTACACGGGCCTGGCGCGGAAGAACTGAAAACCCGGACGGCCACGCTCAGCCCGCCAGCAGCCCCACCCCGACGAGAGCGACGTCGGCCACGAGCACCACGGGCATGACCGTTCTCCGCAGCCGGATGGAGCTCACCGACCGTTTCGCCGGCACCCGCCGCAGCAGGGCCACCACCGTTCCGGTGAACACCACGTGCCCGCCCGCTCCCACCAAAGCCGCCACCGCGCCGCCGTACCACCACAGGCCCCACACCAGCGCGGCCAACCCGGTGCACAGCAGCAGGCACGTCAGCAGGAGCGCGCGCACGGCACCGTGGCGGACGCTCGTCGTGCGTTGACCCGCCGCCGCGTCCGCGTCGCGGTCGGGAACCGACCACCACACCACGCGGCCCGCGGCCAACAGGGTCAGACCCGCCGACGTCAACACGACCTCCGGCGGGAGGTCGGCACGCACGGCCGCGTAGGAAGTGACGAACGGCAGCGCGATGACACCGCACGCGAACACCGCCGCGCCGGGCAGACCACGCGACTTCCACCGCATCGGCTCGACGTTGTAGAGCACGTGGGCCACGACGGTGCCCACGGCCGCCGCGGCCACGAGCCAGTGCCCCGTCCACAGTGAGACGGCGATCGCGAGCGAGCCTCCGAGGACGAATTCGGCCGTGGCCAGCCGTAGACCGCCTCGCCTGCCCAAACGCTGTGCCGCGCCGGTCAACCGTCCACGTTCGGGGTGCCGGGCGTCGCTGTCGAGGTCGGCGACGGTGTTCAGGACCAGCCCCGCCTCCATGAGCACGACGTTCGCGACGATGGCCAACAGGACCGGCCAGGCCGCCAGGTCGGCGGGCGTGGCCACAGCGAAACACGCGCCCCACAACGCCTGGCACACGGTGTTGACCCAGAACGGGAATTCCAACCGATGTACGGCGACGAGCTCCCGGACCGTCAGTCGCGACATGCCGTCACCCGCATGCGCAGCCGTGACGACGGCGCCATCGCGTGGCCCCGAAGCTGCAACGTCCCGGCACGGGGGTTCACACACCGCCACTCGCGGCGTCTCAGTACCGCTGCGGTGATCATGCGTAGTTCCAGCATCGCGAGTTGGCTGCCCAGACACCGTCTGCTGCCGCCACCGAACGGCAGATAGTGCGCGGGCCCGTACTTGCGGCCGAGGAATCGGTGCGGGTCGAACCGCAGCGGGTCGGTGAACACGTCCGCCTGGCGGTGCGCCAGGTAGATGCTGGTGGTCACGGTGGTGCCCGCGGGTAGCGTCCGGCCCAGCAGTCGGGCCTTGGCACGCAGTCTGCGGTTCTCCGCCACGGTCACCGGCGGCGCCAGCCGCAGTGCTTCCGAGATCACGGCGTTCAGCAGTGGCACGGCGGAGGCCGGTGGAGCGTCGTCGCTGGTGGAATCCAGCTCGTCGAGCACGTCCCGACGCAGTGCCTCGTCGCGGTCGAGCCAGTACAGCGTCCACGCCGCCGCCGACGCCGTGGTCTCGTGGCCCGCGAACAACAACGACACGATCTGGTCGCGCAGATCGCCGTCGGTCAGCTCTGCTAGCGGGCCCTCCGCTTGCAGCAACAACGACGACAGTGTCGGTGGGTCCGACCGCCGGTTCTTTCTGGCCCAGGACACCAGCGCCGAGTCCAATCCGGCCTCGGACCGGGGGAGTCCGCCGCGCAGGAATCGGTGGACCAATGTGCGGCGTCGAGAACCGAGCGCGTCGTCGATCCAGGCGGTGAAGTCGTCGAGGATCGGTTCGGTGCGGTGATCGAGCTCGCCCAGCACCAGGCGTGCGATGACGCGCAACGCCAGCCACCGCGTCCAGTCGGCGAGCGCCACGGTCCGCCCCGGCCGTAACGTCTCCACCGCCTCGTGCACGGTGTCGGCGATCAGTCCTTCGTAGGACGACAGGCGGCGGCCACGCAACGGCGGGCCGAGCAGCTTGCGATAGGCGGTGTGGCGGGGACCGTCCACCCACAGCAGCGAGTGCGTGCCGAACAGCGGCCTGAGGCTGCGGCTGCCGGGGTGGTCCAGTTCGGAGTCCGAGCGGAACAACCACTCGATGACCTCCGGGTGCCACACGAGCAGTTTCGGTGGGTCGGACACCAGCTCCACGTGGCGCCGGGGATCGGTGCGATGTGCATCGAGGAACGGCAGCGTGCGCAGCGCCATCCGTAACTCGGTGCGGTTCATCAGGCCCCCGCCGTGGTGTTCGTGGTGGCCGTGGCCTCGGCCAGCAACGGTGCCGTACGCGGATCGGTGTACGCGGCGTACAGGGCGGCGAAGATCTCGGTGCGCACGATACGGGTCGGCGTGTAGATGTCCTTGTCGTGCCACAGCGGCGGGTGCGGAGTCTCGTCCGACGCCCGGTGGGCCAGGGCCGCCGCACCGCGCGCGGCGGCACGCGCGACGAGATCGTTGTCCGGGTCACCCGTGTTCAGCAGTAGTCGCACGGCGTAGGCGGTCTCTTCCCGGGTGCCGAACCAGCGGCCCCACAGCCCACCGTCGCGTTCGGTGGTCAACACCCAGTCCACGGCTCGGGCGACGGCGGGACGGGCTTGCGCTCCGCCATGACGGGCGAGCGCGAGGGCACAGCAGACGGTGGCGTAGTACGGCGACGCGTGCCATTTGTCCGACCAACTGCCGTCCGGTTCCTGGCGGTCGATCAGCCAGCGCACCACGGTGTCGAGGCTGTCGGTGCATCGTTGCCGCTGTGGATCGGTGAGGGACGTCGTGTCGGCGGGCGCGGACAGCAGGGTGCCCAGCGCCCGCACCACGCGAGCGTTCGCGCTCGTCGAGGACGTTCTTTCCTCCGGGTAGCAGAAGAAGTGGTCGCCCCGGTCGAACTGCCACAGGGGGTCGGGGGAGCGGGGGCTGCCCAGCAGCGCCAACGCGTGCAGCGCGGCGGCGGTGTCGTCGACGTCGGGAGGTAGGCCGAGGCCGCCGCCGGCCCCGTCGTCGCCCAAAGCGTCGTGCAGGCTCTGGGTGAGCTCGTCCAGCACTGACTGCGGCGCGGTCAGCGGGATTCCCGTATCGATCAGTGTGGACAGTATCCACGCCCGTTCGAACAGCGACAACGGCGCGGCCAGAGGGACACCGCCGTCGTCACGCCGTACCGACAGCAGGTATTCCACCCCGGGGTGCTCGCCCACGCGCACGGCGTCGTCGCCGAGCCAGGCGGCCGTGGCGGCGGGGGAGCAGCCGATGATCCGGCCGTCGACGGGTTCCACGAAAGCGGCGCCGCGGACGGGTTCGCCGAAGAGCTCCAGTGAGTGCAGCAGTTTCTCGGGCAGAGCGTGGCCTTGGGCCACGGCGTCGCGGATGGCGTCGAGGAGATCGGCCCGCGTGCCCTCGGGCACGGGCAGAGGTGTCCGGCCGAATCGGACCAGGTGCGCGTTGATGTCGGCCACCAGGGCGGGAACCATGATCTCGACGGCCACGGTGTCCGGCAGTGTCGTGATCTCGCGCAGGCGTCGGGACAGCGCTTCGACACCACGGTCGGCGGCGGAGGCCACGGTGGGGGAGGACGTGGGCCGGTTCCTCTCGGCGAGCAGCGCTTCGGTGGCACTCAGCGTGGAGACCAGGTCGTAGTCCCCGGGGCCTCCCCATCGACCGTCCGCCCGTTGCGCACGCAGCAGGTGGTGCACGCGGTCCTCGTGCCCCGGCAACGACGGGACCAGGGTGACGAGACGTCCGGTTTCGTAGACGCTCGACTCGAACTGGCCGTGCGGATCGGCGGCCATCTCGGTCAACAGGTTGCGTACCGTCTCGCCCGTACGGTCCAACCAGGACACACGCGGCGTCATGTGCAGCACTCCTCGGTGGCCACGGCGGCTCGATTGTCATGATCAAGTAGTCGATCGAGCACCGAAAGTAGCACCGAACGGCACCGGGCGGAATGATCTTGGTCCGTTCGGAGCAGCAGACGCCAAGGAGGGGAAGTGGTGACCGGGGAAGTTCCCGGGCGGGAACGGAAGCGGCCGAGGCTACACGCCCCAGTCCGGGCGCAACGGCATCCACGCCTCACCGGTCGCCGCGGTCTTCACGCCCAGGACCTGGTGCAACTCGATCTTGCGGCGTTCGAACGCCAAGCGGGAAGCGGCCATGTACAGCGCCCAGACCCGGGCGCGGCGAGCCCCGGCCTCACCGACGGCCTCGGGCCAGTGCGCCTCCAGATTCGCGCACCACGCCGCCAGCGTGCGTGCGTAGTGCTCGCGCAGGTTCTCCGAATGGCGCACCTCGAAGCCGTTGTCCTGCATAGCGGCGACGATGGTGCCCACGGCCTCCAGCTCGCCGTCGGGGAAGACGTAGCGGTCGATGAACGGGCCCGGCCGGTTCTTCTCCCGAGTGGTCGAACGAGTGATGCAGTGGTTGAGCAGTCTGCCGCCATCCCGCAGCCGGGCCGACAGGAACCGGAAGTAGCCCGGCAGGTTACGAGCGCCGACATGCTCGGTGAGACCGATGGAGGACACCGCGTCGAAGCCGGTCTCGGTGACGTTGCGGTAATCGCCGTGCCGTATCTCGGCGCGGTCGGACAGGCCCCGCCGCCGCAGGTTCTCCCGAGCCCACTCGGCCTGTTCCCGCGACAACGTCACACCCACGGCGTGGACGCCGTAGTGCTCGACAGCGTGCGCCACCATGCCACCCCAGCCGCAGCCGACGTCGAGCAGCCGCATTCCCGGCCGAAGGCTCAGCTTGCGGCACACGAGGTCGAACTTGTGGTGCTGCGCCTGTTCGAGATCGGCCTGTTCGAGATCGGCCTCCGCGGTGGGATAACACGCGCACGTGTACGCCATCGACGGTCCCAACACCAGCTCGTAGAACCGATTGGACACGTCGTAGTGCCGCGCGATCGCCACGCTGTCACGGTTTCTGGAGTGCCGTAGTCCGAGCAGGCTCCGACGCAGCCTGCTCGGCGCTTCCTCGGGAGGCACCGGCAGCCGCCTCAGATGCCGCGGGCCGAGCTCACGCAGGACCGCCAGCCGCTCGGCGGTGCTCAACCGCTCCACCACGGCCACCAGAGCCCGTATCACGTCGTACACACCGCCCACGACGTCGAGGTTGCCGGTGACGTAGGCGCGAGCGAGGCCGAGCTCACCCGGCGCCGAGAGCAGGTAACCGAGTGCTTCGGGGGAACGGATCTCGATGCGCAGCGGCGCGGACGGATTGCCCGCCACGCTGCCGTCGTAGGCGGTGATCGCCACGGGGCCTTCGGAGTCGAGGAAACGGATGAGCGGGGTGCAGACACCGGCCACCGACGACGATTCCGCCGTGCCGTGCCGGCCGTTGCCCGTCTCTGGCGGGGCGGACGGTGTCTGCACGGTGTCGGATGTCGAGCTGCTCATCTGACCCATTCCCTTCCGAAAAAGCGTTCGTGGCGGGCGCTACTCGGCTTCGACGCACTTGCTGTAGAGATCCAGCAGCCTGCCCCGCGGGTCGTAACGGTGCTTGAGACGCTCGTACGCCGCACCGTTGTACAGCCGCCAGAAGGTCCGTTCGTCGTAGAAGGCCTCCGAGTACAGCGATTTACGCCCGCCGAGCTCGGTCACCTTCTTCTCGACCAGCCGGTTGTGCGTGTCGCGCCCCCCGCCGGGCGACACGGGTAGTGTTCCCCAGAAACCGAAGTTCACATACAACGTTTTCGGGTCCAATTCGTACAGCGGCCACTGCCGGTCGAGGTGCCGCTGCCGTACCGGACAGATCCACACCGGACTGAGTGGGACCTCGCGGTGCAGGAAGTCCAGGAATTCGGGCGCGGCATCGACGGGGACCTCCACGTCCTGGATCACCGCTTCGCGCTGCGGCCTGCCCAACAAGCGGTTCACACGGTTGGACACGCCGTGTCTGCGGTCGAACGCGACGACCTTCCAGTACTTGTCCGAGCGCAGTCGTTTCGGTCCGAGCAGTAACCGGACCGGCCGGTGCTGGACCCCGAGCGCGCGGGAGCACCAGAACCAGTCGGTGTCCCAGCGCCACAGGTAGTCCCTGGTGTGCAGGTAGTCGATGTCCCGTTCCCGGATGGAGGTGTAGTAGATGTCCAGCCATGTGTAGTCACTCGTGGCGGGTGCTTCGCCGGTGAACTCGCCCGACGTCAGATACAGCTCGTCGGGGCCGAAGACGGTCCCGTCGATGAAGTCCACGCCTCCCTCGGCTCCCTCGGCGCAGAGCTGCGCCAGTTCGGCGAAATAGGCGTGGGGATCACTGTGTCGAATATGCCGCAGTCGCACATAGGGCCGCACGGGCTCCAATTCGATGCGCAGTCGTAACGCGTAGCCGAGCGTGCCGTAGGAATTGGGGAAACCGAAGAACAGATCCGCGTGTTCGTTGTTCGGTTGTGCGAGCACCACCTCGCCGTCGCCGGTGAGGATGTCCATCTCCAGCACCGACTCGTGGGGCATGCCGTTGCGAAACGACGACGACTCGATACCGAGCCCGGTCACGGCCCCGCCCACGGTGATCGTCTTCAACTGCGGAACCACCAGCGGCATCAGGCCGTGGGGCAGGGTCGCGTCGACGAGCTGTTCATAGGTGACCATGCCCTCCACGTCGGCGGTGCGGGCCACCGGGTCGACGTCGAGCACGTGCATCAACGACGAGACGTCCAGGCCCGGCGAGGTCGCGCGGGCTCTGGGCCGGAACAGGTTGGAGGTCCGCTTGGCCAGTCGGATGGGCGTATCGGGCGGCTGAGCGTCCAATTGCGCACGCAGCTCCGCCACGCGAGCCGCGTGGGTGCTCGGCGCGGTTTCCGACGCGGGGGCCGAGGGATCGCCCGGCCGGGGGCGCGGTGTGGCGCCCGACATGGGATTCGACGCTGACCGGTTGTCCAGCACCATGACTTCGATGGTCGCCCTCGGCGGAGGGCGATGCCAGGCGAGCGGGCGGCATTCACTCCGTGCTGTCGCCGGTTGGTCCTTCCGGGTGGTCGTCCCGGTCCGCGTTCTCCTCCAGGCGTTCCTTGAGCCGGGCGATCTCGGCCTTCGCCTCGGCCAGCTCGGTCTCCAGGTGAAGGATGCGCTGCGCCGAGGCCAGCGTGTGTCCTTCGTCGAACAACTCCCGCAACCGGCTCGCGAGACTGAGTTGGTGGCGGGAGTAACGGCGATGGCCGCCACTCGACCGCTGCGGGGTGACGACGCCCGCGTTGTCGAGGCTGCGCAGGAACGGCTGTTCCACGCCGAGTAGCTCGGCGGCCTGCCCGGTGCTGAAGGCAGGATAGTGCTCGTCATCGAGCTTCCGCAGGTTCATCGCGGCATGCTCCCAGCAACGTAGTCCGACACCATTCCTATAGTTTAACTAGCGTGTCCGGTTGACCCAATCTCTACTGGGCGATATACATTTTACGCAGATCGGCAGCTAGGTAACCGAAAACGCTTAGTAGAAGTGGGTGACACTGTCGTGACTGTTCTGGACAACCGCGTGCCCGAGGCACCCCTTTCCTCCGACTCGGCGACATTCTCGGAAGTCGTGGAAAGGGCTGAGGAAGGGTTCCGGCGCGCATGCACGGCTCTCGCCCGGCACGGCGGTGACGTGCACGCCCTGCGCGCGGCTGTCCGAAGCGCCGCACGACTGACCAAGACACTCGCGATCACCGTGGACAACATCGCCGGCCACGCTCCCAGGTCGGTGAAGCAGCCGGAGATGGCCGCGGACCTCGTCGCCGACCTCAAGGCCCTGCGCAACTGTCTCGCCACGGGCGCCGCCGTGATCGACCCCGCGCTCGACGACCTGCATCACCTCTCCGGTCGGCACGGCGCCGACGCCGAGTTCGCCCGGCGCTACCACGAGTGGGCCGCCGCCACGGAACCGGTACGCCGACCGTGACCTCTCGACCACCCGTCGACGTGGGCCTGTGAGTCCTGGGAGTCCTGTCCTGGGAGTCCTGTGTAGTCACACCGGTACGCGCCCGCATATCGCCGCGCACCGAAACGTGTGAGCCGTGGGCCGCCGCCTTGACCCGGAACTGGATCGATTTTCACCGTTTCGTGGCGGCGGCTCGATGTGTTTTTCGTCTCCTCCGCCGGGTATACCAGCAAGATCATCCACTTGCCGCGCGAGAGGAGCGAGCGATGCGCGACATCGATCTCGACCCCGTCCAGTCCGTGACCGTCGAGTCGGGCGACATCATCCCCGCAGGGACAGCCGGGTCAGCGGGGGGAACCGGGCCAGTAGGGGTAGCAGGGTCAGCAGGGACACAGGACCACACCCGACCCGCAGCCGCCGCGTCGTTCGACGACGACGACCTGGAGCCCACGATCGTGCGCGGTCGCGAATAGGGCTTTCACACACCGCCGCCGCACAGCCCACCTCGAACGGGCGTGTGCGGCGGCTTCGCTGGTCTCTTCCGCGAGAATCCTCGGCGCCCTTGCGGCGTCAGCGCTCCTCCGACGTCTCCGCCGACCCCGATGCTTCCGGTGTCTCCGACGTCTCGTTGAGCGGTTCATCGAACGGCGGGGCCGTGTAATCGTCATCCGCAGGCGGCTCTGGGTCGCGCCACTCCTGGGCCCGAGTCGGACGATTGCTCTTCATCATGCCCTGCAACTCGGCCTTCAGCGCGTCGTCCTCGCGGGGGCTGTGTGCGTCACTTTCCCGGTGCATGTGCGGCCCTCCTTACCGTCGTGCCGTCGTGCGGACGTACCCCTGAACCACTCGGGTGAAACACCGGGTTGACGATCGCCCGGCTGGGTACCCGGGAGCTATCCGAAGGACGATTCCCTCGGTCTCGTTGACAGCCGCGTCGAAAACCGGGGACAGGAGGCGATCATGAGCCCGCAGGGTCCCGACCCCGATCCGCGGACCACGCCGGGACTGGAACCAGGTGGTGGAGTGAGCCCCGGTGACACACCCCCGGACTCGGCGCAGACATCCGCCACCACGCACCGGGAACCCCGGCAGACACGGAAGATGTCCGTGGCCTGGATGGTGGCCATCATCGCGACCGTAGTGATCGTCAGCGGCTTCTTCCTCACCTATCTGATCGTTTACCTCGTCAACTCCTAGCGCGGGGCTGAAACGGTCGTTTGGAGGTCCGTGTGCCGAAACGCATTCTCATCGCCGGGGGCGGCTATGTCGGCCTCTACACCGCGCTGCGGCTGCAAAAGAACATGCGGCCCGGCGAAGTCGAGGTGACAGTGGTGAACCCCGAGAACTTCATGGTGTACCGACCGCTGTTACCGGAAGTGGCTTCCGGAACACTCGAACCGAGGCACGCGGTGGTGCCGCTGCGGGCGGTGCTGCGTAAGGCCCGATTCGTCTCGGGTGCCCTCACCGAGCTCGATACCGCACGGCAGGTGACGACCGTCCAACCTCCCGCGGGACCCCCGCTGGAATTCGAGTACGACGAACTCGTACTCGGCATGGGCGCGACGTCGAAACTGTTGCCCATCCCCGGATTGGCCGAGAACGGTATCGGGTTCAACTCCCTCGCCGAGGCCGCGTACCTGCGTGATCATGTTCTGGGTCAGTTGGAGATCGCCGACGCCACCACCGACCCTGAACTACGCCGATGCGCGCTGACGTTCGTGTTCGTCGGCGGCGGCTACACCGGTGTGGAAGCGATCGCCGAACTCCAGGACATGGCCGTCGACGTGCTCGAGGGCTATCCCGAACTCGACGCCTCCGAGATGCGGTGGATCCTCATCGAGGCGATGGACCGCATCCTCGGCACCGTCAGTGACGACCTCGCCGATCTCGCCACTACCGAACTCGCCGCACGCGGTATCGACATCCGCACCGGAACGTTGTTGGAGTCGGCCGAGAACGGCGTGTTGCAGCTGTCCGACGGCACGAAACTGGCCTCCGACACCCTCGTCTGGGTGGCGGGAACCCGGCCGCAGAGCATCCTCGGCGAATTCGGCCTTCCCGTGGACGAACGGGGCAGGCTCGTCGTCGACGACACGTTGCGCGTCAACGGGTACTCCAACATCTGGTCGGCGGGGGACTGCGCGGCCGTACCCGACCTGGAGAACGGCGGCACCTGCCCGCCCTCAGCGCAGTACGCGGTACGGCAGGCACGCCGGCTCGGGGACAACCTGCTGTCGACGGTGCGCGGGGAGTCCGTGAAGCCGTTCCGCCACAAAAACCGCGGCGAGTTCGTCACGCTCGGCAAGAACAAGGCCGTGGCCGAGGTGCTGGGCCGCAAGGTGAACGGTTCGTTGGCATGGACGTTGCGGCGGGCCTACTACGCCACACAGATTCCGATGTGGAACCGCACGGTGCGGGTGCTCGGTGACTGGCTCATCGGTATGCCGTTCGGCCACGACGTGGTGAACTTCGGTTCGCGCGAGGAACCCCGAAGCGCCTTCAGAAAGGCCGCGACCGCCGGCAAACGCTGACCCCGTGTCCGCACTTGGCGTCGTCGTGTCCGCAGGTTGCGTAGCTGTGTCCACAGTTCCCGTACGGGGCAGGCCGAGCGCGGCGACACATGCGGAGGCGGCCATACGCGCGAAAGTGTCGTGGCTTGGGTTCGTGGCATGAAGACGGCGATCGGACATTCTCAGCGTATCGAGTGGAAGGTCGGGTGGAAGGCACAGTCCGCGTCGCCACCGGGTACGGCCCCGTGCCAGACGAGACTCAGCCCTGGTTCGGACGAGCCGGTGTCGCCGCGACCGGTGCTGCCCACCTGGCCATGAGCACGCGCGAGGCAACGGGCACACCACCGCCTACGTGAAGGCGTCGGCGGCACCGTCGGAGCTTGACGGCCCGTAGGACGGGTCGGGCCACGGCTGCGCAGGCTGCGGACACGGCTGCGCAGGCTGCGGACACGACGACGCAGGCTGCGGACACGAGTCACTGGAGGCGAGCGTTTACTCGACACAGCGTCAGGAAACCCCCGTTGGTGTGAAGAATATTTTCGTGCTCGCTTTGGACGACGAAAACGTCCGCACGTTGTGTTCCGTCCCCGGATCCGACGACTACCGGTTCCATCAACTGCTCACTGTCGACGAGGCCCAGTTCGGCCAGGTCGATTTCGGTGAGCTGTTCGACACCGCGGTGTCCCAACTGGATGACTTTGATGGATCGATCGACGCGATCGTGTCCTACTGGGACTTTCCGTTCTCCACACTGCGTGCATTGTTGTGTGAGCGCTACGGCCTTCCCGGGCCTTCGCTGGAGTCCGTGGTGAAATGCGAACACAAGTACTGGGTCACGGCTGGAGCAGCAGGAGTCGATCGACGAATACCCGAATTTCGGCATCGTCGACCTGGTCGAGGGCACGCCATCCCCGCCCGAGGGGCTCCGATATCCGATGTGGTTGAAGCCGGTGAAGTCGTACTCGTCGGAGTTGGCGTTCCTGGCGCGGGACGAAAACGAGTTCGACGACGCCGTGCGCCGTATCCGCGAGGGCATCGGGCGTATCGGCGAGGCGTTCGACGCCGTTCTCGACCGCCTCGACCTGCCGGATCGGATCAGTGAGGTGGGCGGACAGGCGTGTCTGGCGGAGGAGGCACTGTCCGGCATGCAGTGCGCCACCGAGGGATACGTCTACAACGGCGACGTCGTGGTGTACGGCGTGCTCGACTCGATCGACTACCCGGAGAGGTCGTCGTTTCTCCGGCACCAGTACCCGTCGCAGCTACCGGAGGAGGTGCAGCGGAAGCTACGGGACGTCTCGCGCCGCGTGATCAGCCGGGTGGGGCTGGACAACTCGACGTTCTCCATCGAGTTCTTCTACGATCCTTCCTCCGACGACATCGCCCTGTTGGAGATCAACCCACGGCATTCGCAGTCCCACGCCGAGATGTTCGAGTCCGTCGACGGATTTCCCAACCACCATGCGATGGCGCAGTTGGGACTCGGTCGCGATCCCGAGCTTCCCTCCGGCGAGGGGCCGTACGGCATCGCGGCGAAGTGCTACTACCGCCGGTTCTCCGATGCGTTGGTGTCTTCGGCGCCGAGTGCCGAGGACATCGAAAGCCTGCAGAACCGGATCGACGGCATCGAGGTCGACGTGGTGGCGCAGGCGGGGCAACGTCTGTCCGAGCTGCCGAGCCAGGACAGCTACAGCTACGAGCTCGCCCATGTCTTCGTCGCGGCCCAGGGCGAGCAGGAGCTGGTGGACAAATACGAGCGTTGTGTCGAGGGCCTGCCCTTCGAGTTCGACGCCACCTAGGAGGGGAACGGAGTGCTCCACGAGATCGATTCGCTGCCCTACGAGGTCACCGTGGACGAGCATGTCTGGATCACCGTGTCGGACGGTACTCGGTTGGCCGCGAAGATCTGGCGCCCGGTGGATTCCGACCGGGAGCCCGTGCCCGGCCTGCTGGAGTACATCCCGTACCGAAAACGGGATCTCACGGCGATCCGGGATTCGATCCACCACCCGTATCTGGCCGGGCACGGTTACGCGTGTGTGCGGGTGGACATTCGCGGTACCGGGGAGTCGGAGGGTGTGCTCACCGACGAGTATCTGGAGCAGGAGCAGCGGGACGCCGAGGACGTGCTCGCCTGGTTAGCGGAGCAGCCGTGGTGCACGGGTGATCTCGGCATGTTCGGCATCTCGTGGGGCGGGTTCGCCGCGTTGCAGGTGGCCGCCCGTAATCCGCCGAATCTGCGGGCCATCGCCATCTCGTCGTTCACCGACGATCGGTACTCCGACGACTTCCACTACATGGGCGGCTGCATGTTGTCGGACAATCTCGCGGAGTCCGGCACGATGTTCGCCTACAGCACTCTGCCGCCGGATCCCGCGTTGGTGGGTGAGCGGTGGCGCGACATGTGGCGCGAACGTGTTGAAGCGAGTGGGCCGTGGGTGGACACGTGGTTACGGCATCAGCGTCGCGATCGTTACTGGGCGCACGCGTCGGTCAATGAGAACTACGCCGGTGTGCAGTGCCCCGTGTTGGCCACGAGCGGGTGGGCCGACGGGTATTCGAACGCGGTGGTGCGGTTGCTGGGCAACCTGGACGTGCCGCGCAAAGGCCTGATCGGCCCGTGGTCCCACAAGTATCCGCATCTCGGTGAGCCCGGCCCTGCCATCGGCTACCTGCAGGAGTTGGTGCGTTGGTGGGATCACTGGCTCAAGGGGGCGGACAACGGTGTCCTCGACGGGCCCATGCTGATCACGTGGATGCAGGACAGCGTGCCACCGTCGACGTCCTACCACCAGCGGCCCGGCCGTTGGGTGGGCGAGCCGAGCTGGCCCTCACCGCACGTGCGGGACGCCGAGCTTCCCTTGGCCCGCCACCGTATCGCCGGGCGGGATGAGGACGTCGTGGCCGAGGAGCTGATCGTGCAGTCCCCGTTGTCGGTGGGGCAGTTCGCGGGCAAGTGGGCGTCGTACAACGCGCCGCCCGACCTGCCGTACGATCAGCGCGAGGAGGACGGCGGTTCGCTGGTGTTCGAGACGGAACCGTTGCCGCATGACGTCGAGGTCCTGGGGCACCCACGGTGACGTTGGATGTCGCCGCCGACAGGCCGGTGGCTATGGTGGCGGTGCGGTTGTCGGATGTCCTGCCGGATGGCAGGGCCACACGCGTGACGTACGGGATGTTCAATCTCACCCACCGTGATGGGCACGGGGATCCGCAACCTCTGACACCCGGGGAACGGTATCGGGTGAGTGCGGACTGCAATGCCATGGCGCAGCGTTTTCCCGCAGGGCACCGAATCCGGTTGTCGGTGTCGTCGTCGTACTGGCCGTTGGCGTGGCCGCCGCCCGAGCCGGTGCGGTTGTCCGTGCGGACGGCGTCGAGCGCGTTGACGTTGCCGATCCGCGACGTCCAGGCCGAGGAACCGGTGCCCGACTTCGGGGAGCCCGAAGGGGCTGTGCCGCTGGAGACGAGGCGGGTGCGTCCGGCCAGGTATAGCTGGACCGTTTCCCGTGATCTGGTGGACTACGAGTCGGCGTTGGACATCCTGAAGGACTCCGGAACCCTCTTCTTCGAGGACCACGAACTCGAGGTCACCAGGTCCGCGCACGAGCGGTACGGCTGGGTGGCCGACGACTTCGAGACCGTGAGCGGCGTGACGGAGTGGACCATGGGATTCGCCAGGGGCGACTGGGAGGCCACCACGGTGACGCGTCAGGAACTGACGTGCACGCGGACGGAATTCCGACTGCACGCCAGACTCGACGCCTACGAGGGCACCAAGCGGATCATGTCCCGGAACTGGGAGAGCGTCGTCCCGCGCGACTGTGTCTGAGCCTGTCTGAGTCTGTCCGGCGCCTGTCTGAGACTTGTCTGAGTCTGATGTCTGACGAGTCCGGTGTGGAGGGTAAGTGCGCAGGCCGCTCACTCGGGCTGGGTGAGTCGCACGATCTCCACCGTGGTTTCGCCCCTGGGCGTGCGGTAGGTGACCGTGTCCCCTTCCTCGTGGCCCACCAGGGCTTGCCCGAGCGGACTGTCGGCCGTCAACGTCGAGGTGTCGTCCTCATCGGCCTCGGCGGCGACACCGACCACCATCATGTCCTCGGTGCTGCCGTCGTCGAAGCGGAGCGTGACCTTGGTGCCGGAGGGCAGACCGGTTTCGGACTCGGCCGAGGTCTGTCCGTGCAAAAGGTCGGTGACCTCGCTGATCCGGCGGTCCAACCGCGAGACCACCTCGGCGCGTTCGACCAGGTCGGCCTGGTCGGCGCTGTCGCCGAGCGGGTCCTCACCGAGCCGGGGCAGCAATTCGGAACGCTGTTTCCGAAGCTGTTCGAGTTCGCGTTCCAACCGTGCGCGGGTGGCCGGGCTCAGTCCTGGGGTCGACGTCATTGCCCCATTGTCGGCCTATCGAGCCCGGCCCGCCATGCGCCGCGCTGGTGATCCGGCTACAGGTTCAGATCCCGTAACCGGCCTTACGCAACGCCTCGGCCATGG
>NZ_DAHVQP010000128.1:0-118903 GCF_027317685.1 Saccharomonospora sp. | reverse complement strand
CGAAGCGGCCGGCACCATCGCGGGGGTCACCGGTCTCGTCGCGCTGGCGGTGGTCGTCGTAGGGAGGCCATGGCGATTGGCCCGAAACGTGGTGACGATCGTGCACGAAGCCGGGCACGCGTTGGTCGCCCTGCTGGCGGGCCGCCGGTTGCAGGGCATCACCCTGCACTCCGACACCTCCGGCGTCACCGTGTCGAAAGGTAAACCCACGGGGCCCGGCATGGTGCTGACCGCGCTCGCCGGTTACCCCGCGCCCGCCGTGCTCGGTCTCGTGTTCGCGGGGCTGGTCTCGGCCGAACGGCTCAGCGCGGTACTCGGCATCGCCGCCGTGTTGCTGTTGGGCGTGCTGGTGATGGTGCGCAATGCCTACGGCGTGTTCTCGGTGTTGTTGTCCGCGTCGGTACTCGGTGCGGTCGCGCTGTTCGCCGGGCCGGGGGTGCAGGCGGCATTCGTCTACCTGATGACATGGTTCCTCCTGTTCGGCGCGGTGCGTCCCCTGTTCGAGCTCCAGGCCAAGCGGCGGAGGGGGGCGGCCCGGGATTCGGACATCGACCAATTGGCACGCCTGACCGGGCTTCCCGCGCTGCTGTGGCTGCTCGTGTTGGGAGCGCTCGCGGCGACATGCGTGGTGGTCGGTGGGATGTTGCTCACCGAACCCGTGGTGGTACCGAGCGGGTTCACCGCGGCCACGGGCTGACCGGTCGCAGGCCCGACCTTCGCGGTGGGGCACACTGAGGTAGTCAACAGACGTAACAGTCGAGAACCAGATCGAGCAGTCGGATACAGCAGCCGGCAACGGTGGTGACCGTGCCGGTCGTCAGGAGGGCGGTGCGGTGACGAACGAGGTGGCGAAGGCTGTCGAGGAGTGCGCTCGAGCGGCTAAGAGTGCCGCGCCCTCGCTGTCCGGTGCGCCGGACACGGCCATCGACGCGGCTTTGGAGAGCATGGCCGATCGACTGCTCGCCCACCGTGACGCGGTGCTGGCGGCCAACGCCGAGGACATCGCCAAGGCGGAAGCGGGCGGTATGAGCGCGGGCCTGCTCGATCGGTTGACGATCACCGAGAGCCGATTGACGGATATGGCCGATCAGCTTCGGCTGCTCGCCGGTGCCCCTCATCCGCAGCGGACCGTGGAACTGTCCACGCTCGACGGCGGACTGCGGCTCGTCGAGCGTCGCCGACCGGTCGGTGTGATCGGAGCCAACTACGAGGCTCGGCCGAACGTGACGGTCGACGTGGCCTCGCAGCTGGTGAAGTCCCGGAACGCGGGTGTGCTGCGCACCGGCTCGGCGGCACTGAAGTCGGCGCAGCGTCTGCTCGAGGTGGTGATTCGTCCGGCGTTGACCGACTCGGGCATCGATGCGAACGTCGTGCAGCTCGTGCCGCGCCCCGAACGGGAGGCGGCGGGGGCTCTCGTCCGACTGCCCGACCTGGTGCCGTTGGTGATTCTGCGGGGCAGCGGGGAGAGCACGCGGGCACTTGCCCTGGAGGCCGCCCAGCACGGAGTGCGTACTCTGGCGCACGCTGACGGCGGGGGAGTGCTGTACGTCGACGAGAAGGCCGACCGCGACACGGTGCGCTCGCTCGTCGTGAACAGCCTCGACCGGTTGGGTGTGTGCAACCGACTGAACCTGCTGTTGATCCACGACGCCGTCTACGAGGAGTTCTGGCCGGTGGTGTCGGAGGCCCTCGCCGAGAGGGGGGTGTCGCCGTCCCTGCCGCCGTACGACCATCCCATCGGTTACGAATGGGCGCTCGATTCCGAACGGGAGGCCACGGTGACGGTGGCGCGGGTCGACGGGGTAGCGGAGGCGGTGCGCATCGCCAACGAGGAGACCTCCGGACTCGCCGCGGGCATCGCCACCGAGGACGCGCGGGCGGCCGAGGAATTCTTCGACGGTTACCAGGGCACCGGTGTGTTCTGGAACGCGCCCACCCGGCTGCTTGACGGGTTCAAACTGCTCGGGGTCCCGGAGACGGGCATCAACCTCGACAAGGTTCCCGGTCCCCGCGGTCCCGTCACCTACCCGGATCTGTACGTCCGTCAGTACGCGGTGTTGCCCGTCGAACGGTGAGCCTGCGCGGTCGGCCGCCGGAACCTCAGCCGGGAACGCCCGCGTCGCCGGCGGCGTCCGACACAGGTGCGGTGATGTGTCGAAGGCCGTCACCACGGTGATCGATCACTCGTTCGAAGAGTACCGTAGGTAACTGCCCCTGCCTGGGTGGTGCCACGGCTGTGGCGTCACCGAGAAGAACAACCCCCAGAAGCAGGAGCTTTATTCATGGTCGCCATCACGGCGGAACCTCAACACCTCATCGACACTCCCACCGGTTTCAGTGAGCTGGGACTGCGCCCGGAGTTGCTCCAGGCGTTGGCCGAGCTCGGTTACGAGGAACCCACGCCCATCCAACGGGCGGCGATTCCACCGTTGCTCGACGGCTGCGACGTCGTCGGACAAGCCGCCACCGGCACGGGGAAGACCGCCGCGTTCGCGCTGCCCGTGCTGCATCGCATCCGCGACGGGGAACGGGGCGAGCGCGGTGCGCGTGCCCAACGCGGGGCAGCCCCGAGCGCCGTGGTGCTCGTGCCCACCCGGGAACTCGCCGCGCAGGTGTGCGAGGCGATGCGCCGTTACGGCCGTCGCCTCGGTGTCCGGGTCCTGCCCGTCTACGGCGGGCAGTCGATGAGCAGGCAGTTGCGTGCCCTGGAAGAGGGCGTCGACGTCGTCGTGGCCACGCCGGGACGGGCGTTGGACCACCTGTCACGGGGGTCGCTTGACCTCTCGGCGTTGCGGATGGTCGTCCTCGACGAGGCCGACGAGATGCTCGACATGGGCTTCGCCGAGGACATCGACACGATCCTCGAGCGGACCCCCGACGACCGCCAGACCATGCTGTTCTCCGCCACCATGCCGCCGCGCATCGCCGGTTTGGTGCGCCGCTACCTTCGCGACCCCCGCCGGATCGAACTGAGCAGGGCCGAATCGCTCGACGGCGACGCCGCATCGATCACCCAGACCGCCTATGTCGTGCCCCGGGGCCACAAACCCGCGGCGCTCGGTCGCGTGCTCGACATCGAGACGCCGGAGGCGACGGTCGTCTTCTGCCGTACCAGGGAGGAGGTCGACCGCCTCACCGAGACCATGAACGGACGCGGCTACCGTGCCGAAGCGCTGCACGGTGGAATGGATCAGCACCAACGCAACCGGGTCGTCGGACGCCTACGGACCGGGACCGCCGACCTCGTGGTGGCGACCGACGTAGCGGCCCGCGGGCTGGACATCGATCAGCTCACCCACGTGGTCAACTACGATGTCCCGAGCGCACCCGAGGTGTACGTGCACCGCATCGGGCGGGTCGGCAGGGCCGGACGTCAGGGCAGCGCCATCACCCTCGCCGAGCCCGGGGAACACCGCATGATCAAGGCGATCGAGCGGGTGACCGGGCAGCCGGTCCCGATACGCAAACTGCCGACCGTGGCCGACCTGCGGGCACGGCGGCTGGAACTGACCCGCGCCGCTCTGCGTGAGGTGCTGGCCGGTGACGAGGACCTCGACCGATACCGCGCCGTGGTGGAACCTCTGACGGAGGAGTTCGACGTCACCGAGATCGCGCTCGCCGCGGTGAAGCTCGCACACGACGCCGAACACGCCACCGACGAGGAGGAGATCCCGGACGTCGAATTGCGGCCCGAAGTCCGGACTCGTCGGCTCCCGAAGAACGGTCGTAAGGGGAGGCGCACGAGCGGAGGCATGACGCGGCTGTTCGTCGGTCTCGGTCGTCAGGCCGGGGTGCGTCCGCAGGACCTGGTGGGCGCCATCGCCGGCGAATCGTGCCTGCGGGGTAAGGACGTCGGTGCCATCGAAATCGCCGACCGCTTCTCCTTGGTGGACGTTCCGGACGCCGCTGCCGACGAGGTGATCACGGCGCTGCGGGACAGCAGCATCAAGGGCCGGAAAGTGATCGTTCGCCGCGAGCGTCGGACGGCCCGGTGATCGACTCGGAGTTCGGTCTCCGCCGAGCCCGACGAAGGACAGCGGGACGCACCCGCCGGAAACCGGACACCTGCATCGTCCGCAGCTGGCGTACCCAATAGCCGGGCTCCTCGGCGAGCGCGTCGGCCAGCGTGGCGTTCACCAGGACCGTGCCTGGCCGGGCGAGCTCGGTGAGTCGGCTGGCGAGGTTGACCACCGAGCCGTAGACGTCCCCGAACCGGCTCAACACCCTGCCCGAGGCCAGCCCGGCACGAACCTCGGGCAACCTCTCGTCCGCACCGGCCTGTTCGGTGAGCGTCAAGGCGATCTCGGCGGCCTCCACGGGTTGCGAGCAGACGAACAACACCTCGTCACCGATGAGCTTGACGACACGGCCGTGGTGTTCGACGACCACTTCCGTGGCCAGGGACTCGAACCGCTCCAGCACGGCGCTCAGTTCGGCCTCGTCGAATCGGCGCACCATGCGCGTGTAGCCCACCATGTCGACGAAACCGACGACCTGGTGACGGGACTCCAGCTGTTCGTGCGAGGCGGCCAGGGCCCGTCCGGAGTACGCCACCAGATGCCGTCGCCAGGCGAAGTCGTGGAGGCGGCCGAGCTGGGGCAGTAACCGTTCGACGAGTTCGGCCAACTGTTCGGGCCGCTCGGCCAGATGCGGGTTGTCGGCGATCAGCGAGCGCAACAGTTGCGACTGCCATTCGGCCAAGCGGGACATGTGCAGCCCCACGGCCCTGGCCACCGACGTCTCCAGGTCCCGATCGAGCAGGCCTTCGCCCACAAGCCGGTCGGCGATGCGGACCGCCTCGACGTCCGCGTCGGTGAAGACGACCTCGTCGTCGCCGACCGAGGCGAACCCGAGGGCCCGCCACAACTGGCGAACCCGCTCCGGGGAGACACCCGACTTCGCGGCCACTTCCAGCCGGGTATACCGACGTGGGCCGCCGAGGAGGGCGTGTTCGAGTTTGCGTTGGAGCTCGTCGGACATGCGCATCAGGTGGTGTGGACGATCAACACGTCCACACCCGTCTTACGGGCCGCCTCCGACGGCACTGAACCCAGGATGCGGCCCGCGAGCGTGTTGAGCCCACGGTTACCGACCACGAGCAGATCGGCCGCATGCTCTTTGACGACCTTGCGCAGCGAACTCACCGGCTCACCGACGACGGCGGTGCATTCGATCGAGGTGGCGCCCGCTTTCAGAGCCCGCTCCCGGGCCGTGCGCAGCGTCTCCTCGGCAGGGGCGGACCCCACCACCTGATACGCCTCCGCACCGAGCACGTCCTGAGCTTTGTCGATCTTGTCCTTGCCCGCGGGGTAGTAGGCGCAGGCGATGACGAGGGTGGCGGCGGAGTCGGCCGCGACCCTCGCTGCGCGTTCCACGGCGGCCAGTGACGAGTCCGAACCATCGGTGCCGACGACGATGGTGTTGTAGGCGGCCATCCGGTCCTCCAATGGGGTGTCGTACCGGGTCTGGAGGCTGACAGTAGCCGGTCGGCCGCCCCCTCGCAGCAGTTACCTACTCGTGAGTCGGTTTTGGTGTCGCCGCCGTGGGCACCTGCACCGTCGGCTGATCCGCGTTGTTCCCGTTGGATGGCGCGGTACCGTCCGGTTGCCCGCTCACCTCGCCGTTGTCGGAAGGCTTGGCGGCTTTGTCGGAAGTGTCCGCGGTGCCGGCCTTGCCCTTGGCTTCGCCGGAGTCGCCGTTTCTGGTCTCGCTGTGTCCGAGAGCGGCCTCGGCCTCCGCCAGCATGGACCTCGCGGCCTGGACCTGCGCGGCGATGCGGGCACGCAACTTGCGCAGCTCCTCGACCTTGGCGGTGGCTTCGTTGATCCGCCGGTCGGCCTCCTCGGCCGCCTCCCGCACGCGACGCTTGGCCTCGTCGGAGGCTTCGGCCACCCGGGCGTTGGCCTCGCTGATCGAGTCCTGCTTGCGCCGGTTGGCGTCCTCGATCGACTCGCGACGCCTGCGTTCGATCTCCGCCTGGGCCTTGGCCTTCTCGTCGGCGACCTGGGCGCGGATGGCCGCGGCCTCCTCGCTCGCTTCCCGGACCCGGCGCTCGGCTTCCGCCTTGCTCGCGGCTTCCTGTTCGGCGAGCACGCGCATCGCTTCGGTGCGCCGCTGTGACATCGCGATCTCGAAGTCTTCCTCGATCTGCGTACGCCGTTGCTCGGCCTCGCGGTCGAGTCGGTCGCGTTCCTCGGCGGCTTCGGTGAGGATGCGTTGGGCCTCGGCGCGCGCGTCCTCGAGGACCTTGGCGTGCTCGGCCTCCATCTGCTTACGCCGTTCGGCCAGTTCGGTGAGCATCTGCTCGTAACGGGCCCGCATGGCGCTGGCGTCGGACTCGGCCTTCGCACGGATATGGCTCGCCTCGGCCTCGGCGCGTGCCTTCGTGTCACTCGCTTCCTCCTGAGCGAGTCGAAGCATGCGCTGCAGCCGCTCGGACAGCCCCTCGATGGTGGTGGGCGGCTGCGCGAGTCGTTCCACTTGTCCACGCAGGTCGTCGATCTCGATCCGGGCGGCTTCCAGCTGCCTCGCTAAGTCATCGGCCTGCGAGATGGCCGCGTCGCGATCGGACATGAGCATCTTGATGTCGGCGTCGAGCCGTTCCAAGTGCTCGTCGACCTGCGCGCGGTTGTAGCCACGCTTCTCGAAGTCGAAACCGGCTCCCAGTGGCACGAGCTCCCGTTCCTCGCCAAGGCTCATGACCTCCACCCTAGCGGTCGTGTCGGTCGAGCACGTCTCGGAGAGTCCGATGGAGCGAGGACGGGAGTTTCGGGTCCGTCCGCGGCGGCGTCGGGCGCGGTCGGCTCAGTGGTTAGTGCTCGTCTCCGGGCTGGACCAGTTCCACGAGGACACCGCCGGCGTCCTTGGGATGCACGAAGTTGACCTTGCTGCCTGCCGTGCCTCGACGGGCCTGTGGATACAGCACCCGCAAGCCCTTGTTCCGCAACGCCTCCGCGGCGGCCTCGACGTCGGTCACCCGATAGGCGAGTTGTTGCAGGCCGGGTCCGTTACGGTCGAGGAACTTCGCGATCGTCGACTCGTCGTTCAAGGGCGCGAGCAGCTGGATGGCGGTGCCGTCCGCGTCCCCCGGTGCGCGCAGCATGGCCTCCCGCACGCCCTGCTCCTCGTTCACTTCGACGTGGGTGACCTCCAGGCCGAAATGCTCGGTGTGGAAGGCGATGGCGGCGTCCAGGTCGGCAACCGCGACGCCGACGTGATCGACGGCGGTGACGAAAGGCTGCAATGCCTGCTGCATGAGCAGGAGGATAGGCATGACATCGGTCGGCGTCAGCGTGACGTCGATCGCCCTCGACCGGTAATGGCCTCGGAAGCGGTATCGTCGGATCATCGCTGATGCGCTGTAACAGTCCGGCAGCGTCGACGTCGATGACTCGCAGGAGGCCCGTTGTGTCCGGTTCCGTGATCCTGGGTGCCGCCCGTACCCCCATTGGTCGGCTTCTCGGCTCGTTGAAGGACTTCTCCGGCGCACAGCTCGGCGGGATCGCCATCAAGGCGGCCTTGGAGCGAGCCGGTGTGTCCCCCGAGGCCGTCCAGTACACGATCATGGGGCAGGTGCTCACCGCGGGGGCGGGACAGATCCCGGCGCGACAGGCGGCGGTGGCCGCGGGTATCCCGATGGAGGTCCCCGCGCTGACGATCAACAAGGTGTGTCTGTCGGGGCTCGACGCGATCGCGTTGGCCGACCAGTTGATCCGCGCGGGTGAGTTCGACCTCGTCGTCGCGGGTGGGCAGGAGTCGATGTCGCAGGCTCCGCACCTGCTGCCGAAGTCGCGTACCGGTGTGAAGTACGGCGACACGACGTTGGTGGACCACATGGCCTATGACGGCCTCTTCTGCGCGTTCGACCAGGTGGCCATGGGCGAGTCCACCGAGCGGTACAACGCCCGCTACGGGTTGACCCGCGAGGAGCAGGACGCCTTCTCAGCGCGGTCGCACCAGCGTGCCGCCAAGGCGGCGGCCAACGGGGTCTTCGACGACGAGCTGGTGGCCGTGGAGATCCCGCAGCGCAAGGGAGATCCGGTGAAGTTCACCGCGGACGAGGGCGTGCGACCCGACACGACCGTCGAGGGGCTGGCGAGGCTGCGGCCCGCGTTCGCCGCGGACGGCACCATCACCGCGGGGTCGTCGTCCCAGATCTCCGACGGCGCCGCCGCCGTGGTCGTGGCGAGCAAGGCCAAGGCCGAGGAGCTGGGCATCACCCCCTTGGCCGAGATCGGTGCGCACGGTGTGGTGGCGGGCCCGGACGCCAGCCTGCACGAACAGCCCTCCAACGCCATCAAGGCCGCGTTGGCCAAGGCGCGGTTGGAGGCGAGCGCCCTCGACCTCGTGGAGATCAACGAGGCGTTCGCCGCGGTGGGCCTGGTGTCGATGCGCGAACTCGGCCTCGACGAGGAGAGGGTCAACGTCAACGGCGGGGCGATCGCGCTGGGACACCCCATCGGGGCGTCCGGTGCTCGGCTCGTGGTGCACCTGGTGCACGAGCTGCGTCGTCGGGGCGGTGGGCTCGGTGCGGCGGCGCTGTGCGGCGGTGGCGGCCAGGGCGACGCGCTGCTGATCAAGGTCTGACCGTTCCCGCGCCGAGGCGTGGACAGCGGCCGAACCGACGGGGTTTTCGGGACCGACCGCCCCGGCACGGTCAGTGGGCCGGGGCGGTGAGGTCTCACCAAGCCGATGTGCGTCGTCGAGCGCCTGCTCAGGCGGCGGCCGCGGGCGGGCGGCAGCGCAGGACGGTGATGTCGCCGTCGAGTTCGAGTTCGCCCGCCGCGTACGGCACCACCCAGGTGTCCCCTGTGGACAGTGGGTAGACCTCGCCGTGTTCGGTGCGCAGCCGTCCCTCTCCTTCGCTGACGATGAGGACCGCGAACGACGGGTCGACAGCCAGTGGCGTCGCTGGCCGGAGCCGGTCGGCGCGGAAGAACCTCCGCGAATCCGGTACGAGCAGGTCACTTCTGGACTCGGTCACGCCAGCCGTACGCCGAATCAGACCCGCCAGTCGTTCGGCGTCCCAGCCCGAGCGGTCCAGTGCTTGAAGAGCCGTGTCGAAGCCGAGACCGAGATGACCCCTCTCCGCGGAGCCGAGGAAGTCACGCCATTCCAAGGTCAGTGAGAAGTCGGTGGGTTGCTGCAGTTCGACCACGAACACGCCCTCGCCGATCGCGTGCGGTAGGCCCGCCGGTATGTACACGGTGTCGCCCGGTTCCACGGTGATCGCGTTCAACGCGTTCACCATCGAGGGGGCGTCCTGTTCCGCGACCCAGTCACGGATGGTGCGGGCGTCGAGGGTCTCCCGGAAACCCGCGTACACCGTGGGGTCCGCACCGCGTGTTCCCACGACGATCCACGCCTCGGTCTTGCCGAAGTGCGAGTCGAAGTGGCGACGTGCGAAATCGTCGTCCGGGTGGAAGTGCACCGGCAGCCGCTGCCCGGCGTCGAGCAGCTTCACCAGCAGTGCCGTCGAGGTGCCGTGGGCGTCGACGTGGCGTCGGCCGAGCCAACCGATCGGGTCGGCCTGCACCGCGTCGCGCAACCACCGCCCGTCGGGCAGCCGCGTCAAGCCCTCGGTGCTGTGTCCGAACAACGTGGTCGTGGACGCCACCCAGTCCTCCGGGCCGAAGGCGTCGGCGCGCCCGGTCGATCCGGTGGGAGCTCCCGCCGAGCGGAACGCGGCGATGGCCGTGCCGCCCCGGTAGAACTGCGTGGGTTGGTTCGCGGGAAGTCGGACGGGACGCAGCGGTGCGATCATGGTTGTGGAATCTACCGGCGGGCTCGCTCCGTGTGGTGGTGATCGGCACGGGATACCGGAATGCCTCTGTATGCCTCCGTGTCGATCGCCGATTCCATGATCGGGGTTCGCCGTTCCCGGTACCCCATCGTCGATCACGCACCCCGCCTCCCTGCCCGAGAACGGCCGGGTCCTCGGAAGGAGGCTGTGCCCGGGCGCGGGCGAGGAGATTCGACATCCCTGTGATTTGCGTGATGGCATGGTGAGGTCGCCCCGTAGAAGGTTTTATGTTGGAGGCTCCGACCAGGGCCACGACCTTGTCGACGCCGCGTGTACCGCCCCGGTAGGCCGGTGACGGACATCACGGCTCACACTGGATATCGCGACGTCCCGACAGCGTGGTTGACGTGGTTTTTCAAGTGTGCTGTGCGATCGCCTGACCCGGCGATCAGCGATCCGAGGAGGATTCCTTGTCGAACAAGGCTGCTGTCTTGTTCCGTGTCGTGGCCATCGCTGAAGCCTTCTCGTGGATGGGGCTCCTGGTCGGCATGTTCCTGAAATATGTCGTGGAGCTCGGCGAGGGGGGCGTCCCGGTACTGGGCGCTGTGCACGGCGCACTGTTCGTCATCTACGCCGTCACGACACTCGCGGTCGCACGTCCGCTCGGCTGGCGGTTCGGCACCGTGCTGGCTGCCCTGCTCGCCGCCGTCCCGCCGCTGTTCACCTGGTTGTTCGAAAGGTGGGCGCTGCGCCGCGGCAAGCTCGACGGCCCCGAGCGGCTGCGCTACGGCGGCACCGCTCTGTTCGTGCGCCGTGACGACGGCGACGCGGTCGCCAGCGCGTGATCCGCTTCAGCGGGCGGCTTCTCAGTCGATGAAGTCGCCCGCGGCCTTACGCACCTTCGTCAGCAGCTCGGTGAGCTGTTCCGTCTGCCGTTGGGTGAGTCCGACGAGGCCGAAGTTGATGTCGGTGATGGCCTTGGTGGCCTCCTCCCGTCGCCGCATGCCTTCCTCGGTGATCTCGACCAGCGTCGTCCGCCGGTCGGTGGGATGAGGAAGCCGTTCGACGAGACCGTCCTTCTCAAGCCGGTCCACGATGTTGGTCACGCTCGTCGGGTGGAGCTGAAGACGTTCGCCCATGACCCGCATCGGCAACCGTGACTGCCGCGCGAAGGTCAACAGTGTCAGCGCCTCGAACCGCGCGAACGTCAGGCCGTGGGGTTTGAGCGCCGTGTCGACGGCAGACTGGATGATCTGCTGGACGCGCATCAACCCGGTGACGGCGGCCATCGTGGTGGAAGGCCCGATGCGGTCCTCCCACAGTTGCGCCGCGCGCGCGATCGGGTCGAACGGCAACGGACCTTTCATGAGGCTCGAAGTTAGCAGTGATCCCCGGCAGGCTGAGGACGGGGACGGTGTGATGTCACCGAAGCCGGTGTGAAAGAGGAGGCGAAGGACATTGATCGTGGCGTTCAGCGTGAGTCCGTCGGGTGGGGAGGACGGCAGCGTCAGCGAGGCCGTGGCCCGTGCCGTGCAGGTCGTTCGGGAGTCGGGACTGCCGAACGAGACCAACGCGATGTTCACCAACATCGAGGGCGAGTGGGATGAGGTGATGGACGTCGTCAAGCGGGCCGTCGAGGCGGCGGGTGAAGGGGCTGCTCGCGTGAGCCTGGTGCTCAAAGCCGACATCCGCCCAGGGCACGAGGGGCAGTTGGCGGCGAAGGTCGAGCGGGTGGAACAACACCTGGCACGAAACGACGGGTGACTCCGGTGAGGTCTTTCAACAAGCCCCGGACCAGCGCTGACGTCGTCGACCGTCCATGCCAGGATGGACACCGTGACACAGCCACGCGGATCAGGAAGTAACTCACCAGCCGTCTCCGCCTCGCTCTCCGGAGCCGTGGACCTGTCGGCCGTGAAGGCGCGGGCCGAGGCGGCGGCACGGCAGGCGTCGCAGGGCGGCGCCGGTGGCCAGGCGACGAACGGGGCGGCGGGTGGGAACGTCATCGACGTCACCGAAGCCACCTTCCAGGCCGAGGTCGTGGAGAGGTCGCTGCGGCAGCTGGTCGTGGTGGACCTGTGGGCCGATTGGTGTGGGCCGTGCAAGCAGCTCGGCCCCGTGTTGGAGAAGCTCGCGGGCGAAAGCAACGGTGCCTGGGTGCTCGCCAAGGTCGACGTGGACGTCAACCCGCGAATCTCGCAACTGTTCGGAGTCCAGTCGATCCCCACCGTCATCGCCATCGCGGGCGGGCAGCCGGTGGACGCGTTCTCGGGAGCGTTGCCCGAACCGCAGATCAGGCAGTGGTTGAGCCAGTTGTTGGACGCCCTGCGGGACAAGCTTCCCGGTATCCAGGCCGCGCAACAGGGCGGTGCGCAGCCCGAAGAGCCGCAGGACCCCCGGTTCGCCGAGGCCGAGAACGCCTTCGCGCAGGGTGACTACGCCGCCGCGAAGGCTGCCTATCAGCGCATCCTCGACAGCGAACCGAACAACGAGCAGGCCAAGGCGGCGCTGACTCAGGTGGAGTTCGCCGAACGAGCCGCGAACGTCGACCCGTCGGTCGTGGCCAAGGCCGACGAGGATCCGAACGACCTCGACGCCCAACTCTCCGCCGCCGATGTGGAGGTCGCTCGCGGTGAGGTGGAGCAGGGCTTCGCCAGGCTGATCGCCGCCATCCGCAGGACGAGCGGCAGCGACCGTGACCGGGTGCGGGAGCACCTGGTGGGGTTGTTCGAACTGTTCGACCCCGCCGACGAACGGGTCGCCAAGGCACGGCGCGACTTGGCCAGCGCGTTGTTCTAGAGCGGATCGGCCCGTGTCCGTGAGCCGAACAGGCCACCGCGTCACCGTGCGGACGCGGTGGCCTGCCTTCACTTAGGGGTATTTCTGGCTACAGGCCGGTGAGCCGTCGTAGTAGCCGAGCCGCAGCGCCTCGATGCGGGCGAATCCGTTCGCGGCGGGATGTCCGTTGACATCGGCCGCGATGAGGCTGCGGGGCTGGAGGAGTTCGGCGATCGCCTCGTCGAGGTCGCCGGGGGAGGGCTGCAGGGCGGTGCCGCCGCTTTCGAGGGCCTTGGTCCACGCGCCCACCAGACACGCGGTGCGGAGCCCCGCGTTGCGGTTGTCGATCGGGATGTCCAGGCCCGCTTGGATGCCCTGCACGTACCGGGACACGACCTCGGCGAACGCGGCGAAGTCCCCGAGCCCACCTCCTGAATCCCGTCCGGTGAACTCGGCCTCCCGGTCGATGGGCTGTCCCAGTTCCGCCAGGGCGGCCATGTCGATGGAGACGGTGTTGGTCTCCTGGCAGTAGGAGGCCGGTGGGGTGGAGACACCCTGGGGGCACGAGCCGCCGTCGTTGACGATCCTCGGCCCCTGCACACCGGTGCCCGCGAAGGACTCGTCGAGACTCGTCTGAAGCATGGCCATCGTGTTGTCGTTGACGGGGATGTCGCCCATGCCGGTGTCGTTGGGGGCGAAAGGTCGTTCGGTGATGCGCGAGTCCACCTCGGCTTGGTCGATCTCCGCGCACCTCGAGGCGTCCTGTTCGAACCCGAGTTGGAACGCGTACGTGCGGTCGAACGCGGTTCCGTGCGCGCCCTGGGCGGAGGCCGACTGGCCCGGCTCGTCGCGGATGAAGAACAGCGACGCCATCACTTGGTTGAGTCCCTCGGACGTCGACACCCTGAAGTACTCGCTGTTGCCTTCCGCGATCCACCGGAAGTACGCGCCCGTGAAGCAGTCGGCCTGCTGTTCCTTGACGATCGTCGAGGTCCCTTGGTTGATGCCGGCCTGTTCGCCGAGCCGGTACTGCACCGCGTGACCGAATTCATGGCCGAGCACGGTCACGACGGCCATCGGCCCGAACTGTTGCCTTAGCAGCGGCAGCAACATTCCACGATCCCACGCCACCAGGTCCGCGGCCGGACAGTAGAAGGCGTTCATGGCGGCCTCGGAGGTGCTCGCCCCGCACACCTCCATGTCGTCTTCGTGGGGGTCGTACGACAGCAGCTCCGCCACCGGTTCGAACTCCTGGCCGAAGTGCAGGGGAAACTGCTTGCTCCAGAACGCGGACACGTCGGCGATGGCGGCGACCGCGAGTTGGTCCTCCTGACTGCTCGACATGTTCGTCACCGACAGATTCGGAGTGGGAGCCTCGTCCTTGAGCCCGCTCTCGAAGTGCGTGATGGGCAGACCGGCGATCTCGCCTTCGCTGGACGGCTCACCGTGGATCTCGTTGGCACAGCCCGTGACCGCGAGCATGGAGAGAACGGCGGCGATGGTCAGTAAGGGTCGCTTTCTTTTTCGTCCCCCTGAGCGTTCCATGGCTGGGGACAGTAGCGGACCGGCTGGTCCTTCCGGGGCGGTCCCGGGGAACTCGGCTGTGATACGGCTGACGTGGCGCGGCTGTTGCGCGGCGGAGTGAGCGCTCGCGCCGGTTACCGCCCGTGGCGTTATGGTCGATCTTCATGAAAGCTGTCCGCCGGTTCACCGTGCACGCGCGTGTGCCCGACGAGTTGTCGGGTCTGGCCGAATTGGCCACCAATCTTCGGTGGACCTGGCATCCGCCGACGCGCGACCTGTTCGCGTCGATGGATGACGCCCTGTTCCGGCGGATCCGGGATCCGCTGCGCATGCTCGCCGAAGTGCCCGCTTCCCGGTTGGACGAACTGGCACGCGATCCGGAGTTTCTGGACCGCACCCGCAAAGCGAGTGAGGACCTGCAGCGGTATCTCACCGAGCCGCGGTGGTACCAGCGCCGAATGGAGCAGGCCGAGGACGGCGAACGTTTCCCGCGGGCCATCGCGTACTTCTCCATGGAGTTCGGGGTCCACGAGGCGTTGCCGAACTACTCCGGCGGACTCGGCGTGCTGGCGGGAGACCACCTCAAGGCCGCTTCCGACCTCGGCGTGCCCGTGATCGGTGTCGGACCGCTGTACCGGGCGGGGTATTTCCGGCAGTCGTTGTCCTTGGACGGCTGGCAGGTGGAGCACTACCCGGTGATCGATCCCAGTGGGCTGCCGCTGGAGTTGCTCACCGAGCCGTCGGGGGAGCCGGTGTACGTGCACGTGGCCATGCCCGGGGGGCGGGACCTGCTGGCGCAGATCTGGCTGGCGCGGGTGGGTCGGGTGCCGTTGTTGTTGCTCGACACCGACGTGGAGGGCAACGACGAGGATCTGCGTGGTGTCACCGACCGGCTGTACGGCGGCGACGACGACCACCGCATCCGGCAGGAGATCCTCGCGGGGATCGGCGGGATGCGCGCGGTACGGCGCTACTGCGAGCTGACGGGACATCCGCAGCCCGAGGTGTTCCACACCAACGAGGGCCACGCCGGGTTCCTCGGGCTGGAACGGGTCCGGGAGGTGCTGGCCGAGGGGGAGCTGACGTTCGAGGAGGCGTTGTCGGCCGTGCGGGCGGGCACGGTCTTCACCACGCACACACCGGTGCCGGCCGGCATCGACCGGTTCGGGGTGGACCTGGTCAGGCACTACTTCGGTGACGGGCGGCTGCTTCCGGGGGTGGACGTCGAGCGGGTGCTCGCGCTCGGCAGCGAGGACAACCCCGAGCGGTTCAACATGGCGCACATGGGGTTGCGGTTGGCGCAGCGCGCCAACGGCGTGTCGGCCCTGCACGGGAAGGTGTCGCGGCGGATGTTCAGCCGGCTGTGGCCCGGCTTCGACATCGAGGAGGTGCCGATCTCCTCGGTGACCAACGGTGTGCACGGCCCGACCTGGGTGGCCCGGGAGATGAGCGCCCTGCTGGGCGGCAGCGACGAGGAATGGGGCCATGACGGCAACGGTTCGGGGATCGACCCGAACGTCACCGACGAACAGCTGTGGGCGTTGCGCCGGGAGTTGCGCGGCAATCTGGTGGCCGAGGTGCGGCGTCGGGCGCGGGAGGCGTGGTTGCAGCGCGGCGCCTCGGCGTTGGAACTCGGCTGGACCGAGCGCATCTTCGACCCCGACGTGCTCACCGTCGGTTTCGCCCGACGTGTCCCCACCTACAAGCGGCTCACCCTGATGCTGCGGGACCCCGAACGGTTGCGTGCGTTGCTGTTGGACGACGAAAGGCCCATCCAGATCGTGGTCGCGGGTAAGTCCCATCCGGCCGACGAGGGTGGCAAGGCGCTCATCCAGCAGATCGTGCGGTTCGTCGACGACCCGGCCGTGCGGGAGCACATCGTCTTCCTGCCCGATTACGACATGTCGATGGCCCGGTACCTGTACCGCGGCTGCGACGTGTGGTTGAACAACCCGACCCGGCCGTTGGAGGCGTGCGGTACCTCGGGCATGAAGGCCGCGTTGAACGGGTGTCTGAACCTGTCGATCCGTGACGGGTGGTGGGACGAGTACTACGACGGCAGCAACGGGTGGGCCATCCCCACCGCCGACGGCGTCACCGATCCGCTGCTGCGGGACGATCTCGAGGCCGCCGCGTTGTACGACCTGTTGGGCCAACAGGTCGCGCCTCTGTTCTACGACCGGGACGAGAACGGGGTGCCGCGGGGTTGGTTGTCGATGATCTGGCACACCCTGCGCACACTCGGACCGCGCGTCCAGGCGTCGCGCATGGTGCGCGAGTACGTGGAGTCCTTCTACCGTCCCGCGGCGACCACCGTGGCGGCCGCGGTGGCCGACGACTACGCGGGGGCGCGTTCGCTGGCCGCCTACCGGGCCCGGGTGGACGCGTGCTGGCCGTTGTTGCGTGTGGTGTCCACGGAGTTGTCGGTGGAGGACAGTGACGTGCCCGTCGTGGGCGCCCGCGCCCGGATCACCGCCCGCGTCGAGCTCGCGGAATTGGATGAGGACGATGTGGAGGTCCAGGCCGTCGTGGGCAGGGTCGGGGACACCGACGACCTCAGCGACGTCGTGACCGCCACCATGGCGCCGTGCGGACGCGGCGAGTTCGTGACTTCCCTGCGACTGCCGTTCGCCGGGTCCCTCGGTTACACCGTGCGTGTGCTGCCCAAGCATCCGCTGTTGGCGACCCCGGCCGAACTGGGCAGGGTCGTGTTGGCCTGAGCACGCCGACACGTCGAACGCGGGGCCATGCACGTCTTCTTCCGTCGGTCGGTGACAATGACCCACGTGAATGACGTGGCGGTCCCGGAGAACCTCGCTGATCTCGTGATCCACATGTCCGGTGTGGGGGTCAGGAGGGGGAAGAACAACCTGCTCGCCGACCTCGATTGGTCGGTGGAGCTGGACGAACGGTGGGTGGTGCTCGGCCCGAACGGCGCGGGCAAGACCACGTTGCTCAAACTCGCCGCCGCTGAACTGCACCCCACGACGGGCGTCGTGCACGTGCTGGGCGAGCGGCTCGGCCGGGTGGACGTGTTCGAACTGCGCACCAGGATCGGGTTCACCTCGGCCGCGGTCAACGGCCGGGTCCCGGCCGAGGAGAAGGTGCGGGACGTGGTGGTCAGCGCCGGGTACGCGGTGCTGGGCCGTTGGCGTGAGACCTACGACGAACTCGACACCGATCGAGCCGAGGAACTGTTGGCGGCGTTGGGCATCGGACACCTCGCCGACCGCAGCTACGGCACCCTCTCCGAGGGAGAACGCAAGCGGACGCTGATCGCGCGTTCGCTGATGACCGACCCCGAGTTGCTGTTGTTGGACGAGCCCGCGGCCGGGCTCGACCTCGGTGGTCGCGAGGACCTGGTGGCCAGGTTGTCGGACCTGGCATACGACGCCGACGCGCCCGCGATGGTGCTGGTCACCCACCATGTGGAGGAGATCCCACCGGGGTTCACCCACGCGCTGCTGCTCTCGGAGGGCCGGGCGGTGGCGGCCGGTCTCATGGACGATGTTCTGACCAGTGAGAACCTGTCGCAGGCATTCGGGCAGGAGTTGATGTTGCAACGTTCGGGGGACCGCTACTTCGCCCGACGTCGATAACCTCTTTTACCGACGGGTAGCCTGCGGAAGAGTGGGAAGCGGGCCGACGCGGTCGGCTCGCGATCGCGGCAACGAAGGAGGAAGGCGTGGGCGAGTTCGTGCGTCTCGAGGTCGACGCGGGTGTTGGCACCATCCGGCTGGACCGGCCGCCGGTGAACGCTCTGAACAACCAGGTGCAGGCGGAGTTGGCCGAGGCCGCGAAGGAAGCCACCGAGCGTGACGACGTGCGGGCCGTCATCCTCTACGGCGGGGAGAAGACCTTCGCGGGCGGCGCCGACATCAAGGAGATGGCCGCCAAGTCCTACGTCGAGATGCAACGGTTCGGTACGGCTCTGTCCGAGTCGCTGACTCTGATCGCGGAGCTGCCGAAGCCCACGGTCGCCGCGATCACCGGTTATGCGCTGGGTGGTGGCCTGGAATTGGCGCTGACCGCCGACCGCAGGGTGGCGGGCGACAACGTCAAGGTGGGCCAGCCGGAGATCCAGCTCGGCATCATCCCCGGCGCGGGCGGTACGCAGCGTTTGAGCAGGCTGGTGGGCCCCAGCAAGGCCAAGGACATCGTGTTCACCGGCCGGTTCGTCAAGGCCGAGGAGGCGCTGGCCATCGGCCTGGTCGACGAGGTCGTGGCACCCGACGACGTGTACGCCGCCGCCCACCGTTGGGCTTCGCAGTTCGTGAACGGCCCGGCCGTGGCGCTGCGGGCGGCGAAGACCGCCATCGACGGTGGTCTCGACATGGACCTGCGCAACGGTTTGAAGCTGGAGACCCAGCTGTTCACCGCCCTGTGGGCGACCGAGGACCAGAAGCGCGGCATGGAATCGTTCATCGAGAACGGGCCGGGCAAGGCCACCTTCGAGGGGAAGTGACGTGACCCGGGTGTCCGATCCAGCGCCGAACCCGCACGCCACCGCCGACGAGGTGCAGGCGGCCTACCACGACCCCAAACTCGCCAACGTGCTCTACCACGACTGGGAAGCGGGCACCTACGACGAGAAGTGGTCGATCTCCTACGACGAGCGCTGCATCTCGTACGCCACCGATGTCTTCAACGCCGTCGCGGGTACGCAGGGACAGCCTTACGGCCACGCCATGGAACTGGGCAGTGGTACCGGGTTCTTCCTGCTGAACCTCATGCAGGGCGGGGTCATCGAGAAGGGGTCGGTGACCGACCTGTCACCGGGCATGGTGCAGGTCGCGTTGCGCAACGCGGAGAACCTCGGGCTCGACGTGGACGGCCGCGTGGCCGATGCCGAGCGCATCCCGTACGACGACAACAGTTTCGACCTGGTGGTCGGGCACGCCGTCCTGCACCACATTCCCGACGTGCGGGCGGCGTTCCGCGAGGTGCTGCGGGTACTCAAGCCCGGTGGTCGGTTCGTCTTCGCGGGCGAACCGACCAAGATCGGTGACTTTTACGCTCGCAGGCTCGGCAGGCTCACCTGGTGGCTGACCACGAACCTCACCAAGTTGGCACCGTTGCGCGAGTGGAGGCGCCCGCAGCAGGAACTCGACGAGTCGTCCCGGGCCGCGGCTCTGGAGGCGGTGGTTGACCTGCACACGTTCGATCCGTCCGAATTGGAGCGGATGGCGCTCGGTGCCGGGGCGGTGGACGTGCGGGCGGTGACGGACGAGTTCAGTGCCGCTTTGGTGGGGTGGCCCGTGCGGACGTTCGAGGCCGCCGTTCCGCAGGAGAAGCTGACGTTGCGGTGGCGGTTGTTCGCCTACCACACCTGGCTGCGGCTGTCGGCCCTGGACCGCAAGGTGTTGTCCAAGGTGCTGCCCAGGGAGCTGTTCTACAACGTGATGATCACCGGCACGAAACCGGCCGCGCCCACGGAACTGTAGGTGTCGTACGCCTTCTCGCTCGACGATGTCGCGTTCCTGCGTTCGCGGGAGGGCGGTGCGGCGTTGGAGGCGTGTTCCGGGCTCGATCTCACGGAGGCGAGCAGGCTGTCCGACGTGGCCGCCGCACGCCGTGTGGTCGGTGCCCGGTACGCGCCCGCGGTGCTGGAGACGCTCCTGCTTCGCCGCAGAGCCGGTGACAAAGTGGCCGGTGGCTGTCGGTGGCTGTTCACCGACGAGGCTTTGCAGCAGGCGAGCGCGTCGGTCGTGGCCGCGTATCGGGCGAGGCGACTGTCGGGACGCGATGTGCACGACGTGACGTGTTCGGTGGGAGCCGACCTCGTGGAGCTGGCCCGCACGACACGCTGCTGTGTGGGGTCCGATATGGACCCGGTACGGCTAGCGATGGCCGCACACAACTGTGCGGTGTCCGAGGTGCGGCCCGCGCTCGTACGGGCGGACGCGCTGCGCCCGGTGACACGGGACGCCGTGGTGGTCGCCGATCCCGCGCGCCGGGACGCGTCGGGACGGCGGCGTTGGCGGCCGGAGGACTTCGTGCCCGCGCTCGACGACCTCGCCTCGGTGTACGCGGGGCGCGAGCTGGCGGTGAAATGCTCACCGGGCCTCGACCCGCAGGTCGCTCCCTGGGCGCGCGAAGTGGAGATCATCTCGTTGGACGGCCGCGTGCGTGAGGCGAGCCTGTACAGCGAAGGACTGGCCACCGCGTCTCGCCGGGCCACCGTGCTGAACTCCGCCGGTGAGGCGTGGTCGATCACCGACGCCGAATCCGACGACATCCCCGTGGGCGAGGCCGGGCAGTGGATCATCGACCCGGACGGCGCCGTGGTGCGGGCCGGGCTCGTCCGCCACTACGCCGCCCGGCACGGACTGTGGCAGCTCGATCCGCGCATCGCCTACCTCACCGGCGACACGCCGCCACCGGGAGTGCGGGCGTTTCGGGTACTGGAATCGGGCCGCTACAGCGAGAAGACGCTGCGAGCGGCACTGCGACGACACGACGTGGGCCGGCTGGAGATCCTCGTGCGCGGCCTCGACGTCGACCCGGACGCGCTGCGTCGCAGGCTCAAACCACGGGGGACGAACGAGGCGAGTGTGGTGCTCACCCGCATCGGTCGTACCCCCACGGCGTTCGTGTGTCGCGCGGAGCGGACACCGGCGGAGCGCGACGGGGAGTCGGGCTGAGCGGCAGGCGAGGGCGGACCTACTGCTCCGCCGTCGGCCTGCCCGCGCCCGCGTAGTTGTCACCCGGCTTGCGGTAGTTGTGCACCTGCACGGCCTGACCGAAGGTCGGCGCGTCGATCATCTGCCGGTTGCCGATGTAGATGCCCACGTGGTGGATCTTGGTCGCGGGATCGCCGAAGAACACGAGATCCCCGAGTTGAAGTTCCTCGTCGGCGGGCACCAACGGAACACTGTGGTACTGCGTGTGCGCCGTGCGCATCAGCGAGATCCCGGCACTGCCGTACGCCGCCGTGGTCAGTCCCGAGCAGTCGAAGCCGTCGTGGCCGGCCTCCTCGCCGTTGCCGCCCCACACGTACGGCAGGCCGATCTTGTCGACGGCGAACATGACGGCCTGCAACGCGGCGGTGTTCGGCTTGCTGCGGCTTTCTCCCACGGTGCCGTAGATGTTGGCGGTGGCCAGCACCCGGTGCAGGAACAGCGGTTCGTCCTGCAGCACCGACACGCCGTCCAACCAGCCGTCACCGTCGGAGAGGTCCCGACCATCGGCGCACATCGCCCTGCCCGCCGTCAGTGCCGCGTCGTCGATGTTCTGGATGTCCGGAGTCCCGCCTGTGGGGCTCGCCTGGAAACTTTCCCAGACCTCCGGGGAGAGCTGGAGCGGTCCGGCCGCGCCGGGCGCGGACACCAGGTCACCGGCGAAGTCGCGGACCTCCACCGTGTCGATGGGCTCGGACATGGTCCCGTCCTCGGACACCGTGCCGTCGTTCACCCGGCCGTGGTCGGTGGTGGTGCGGCCGACCCCGGCCAGCGTCACCCACGACAGATGACAGTCGGGCTGCTCATCACCCAGAGTCACCGTTGCGGTGGCATAGGCGTACATCGCTCGGCGGGGGATGTCGAGCCAGTCGGCTACGTCGTCCACCCATTCCTCGAAACGCAGTTCGGAGGTGGAGGGCACCGACGAGGCCGGTGGTGCGGCACTCGTCGACGTGGGAGGTGGCGTGGAGAGCTCCGACGACGTGACCGCACTGCGATCCGCGTTCGGGGGCGGGGCCGCTGTGCTCTCGGCATCTCGCGAGGTGAAGCGCAGAGCCACGACGAACACGCTCACGGCGACCACCGCCGACATCACCGCGAGCAACAGCCTTCGGGTCCGCGGTCCGCCGCCAGCTCTCATGAGCACAGGATAAGCACTGAGAGGCCACGGTGCGTGAGGACATCCCGCGTCGGGGCGAACGGATTCCTTGCCCGTCCGGGTGTAGTGATCAGCGCAGGGTGAGCCGTTCCAGGAGGAACGCGCGAAGAGCGTCCAGATCGGCGTCCACGGCCACATCCACCGATGTGGTTCCGTCGGGTACCTCGGTGTCCGCCCGTATTTCGGGGCGACGCTGATCCACCACCGTCGCGCCGCGGGCGGGACCGAACGACGTCTCCACCGACACGGGCAGCGACTCGGTGCGCAGTGTTCCGGGACGGATGGCCTCCGCGACCGCCACCGCGTCGTGCAGCACCATGCCGTCCCACTCGAGTGCCTTGCGGTAGTGGGCAAGGTAGTCGGGTGTCAGCGCGGTCAGCGCCGCCCCGAGGGGCCCCGAGGCCGCGAGCTCGTCGAGCCACTCGCTGTCCACCGCACAGCGATAGGTGAGGTCCATGGGTACCAGCACGCGCGGCACCTCCCCGCCCGTGAGCACCCGGTGCGCGGCCTCCGGGTCGCTCCAGATGTTGAACTCGGCCGCGGCGCTGGAATTGCCGTGCGTCAGCGCACCACCCATGATCACGACTCTGTCGATCCTGTGGTGCAGATCCGGGCGGGCCGCCAGGAACGTGGCGATGTTCGTGAGCGGTCCGATCGGCGCGATCGTCACCGGTTCGGTGGAGCTTTCCAGCAATCGGGACAGCAGCCACACCGCGCCGCCCGGTTCGACGGGCCGTTCCGCCTCGGGCAGTGCCGCCGAACGGCCCGACAGGCCATCGACGCCGTGTACGTACTCCGCCCTGCGCAGATGGGGGTGCACGAGCGGGCGGGCGGCACCCTCCGCCACCGGCACGTCACCACGTTTGCATAGTGCCAATATCCGGCGCGCGTTCCGGGTGGTCACCTCGATCGGTACGTTGCCGAACACCGTCGTCACTCCCAGCAGGTCGACGTCCTCGGACAGTGCCGCCAACGCGATGGCGAAGGCGTCGTCCACTCCCGGGTCGGTGTCGATGATCAGCTTGGTGCCCACTCGTCACTCCCTCGTTCGTGCTCGCGGTACACACGTTACGGTCACCCCATGACATCGATGTGGGGTTCTCCCGTGTTGTCGCGGGTGCAGGCGTGGCGTCGAGCTCGACGCGACCCCCGTCAGGCGCGGTTTCTCACGATCGACTCACTGCGCTGGGTGTGGCGAAACCGTGCCTTCACACCGTGGTACCTGGTGCGTTACTGGCGACTGCTCAAGTTCCGAATCGCCAACCCGCACATCATCCTGCGGGGGATGGTGTTCCTCGGCCGGGACGTGGAGATCCACTGTCGTCCCGGATATGGTCGGATGGAGATCGGGCGCTGGGTGCACATCGGCGACGGTAACGCCATCCGCTGCCACGAGGGCTCGCTGCGTATCGGCGACAAAGTGGTGTTCGGCCGGCAGAACGTGATCAACGGCTACCTCGACATCGAGATCGGCTCGGCCACACTCGTCGCCGACTGGGTCTACATCTGCGATTTCGACCACGTGACCTCGGACATCACTCTGCCCATCAAGGACCAGGGCATCGTGAAGTCACCGGTGCGGATCGGTCCCGACACGTGGATCGGTACCAAGGTGTCGGTGCTGCGGGGAACCCGTGTGGGCCGGGGCTGTGTGCTGGGAGCCCACGCCGTCGTGCGTGGCGACATCCCCGACTACGGCATCGCGGTCGGCTCACCGGCGCGCGTGGTGCGTGATCGCAAGGCCGACTACGAGGCCGACGCCGAACGCCGCGAAGCCGTCAAGGACATGGCTCGTAAGGCCAACAAGGCGTTGAAGAAGACCCTCGGCGAAGCCACTTAACGCCCACCCGTACTCCGTGTCCGCAGCCTGTGTCACCGTGTCCGCAGGCTGTGCAGCTGTGTCCGCAGATTGTGTCGCCGTGTCCGCAGCGTGAAAGGTGGCACGAGCACGTCGAACGTGGGCGTAGTCGAGCGTCGCTGTGAAACAGGCAAACCCGACGCCTGCCCTTGCCGGCCCTTTTCGGCGGGGACGTTCGTTGCTACAACTAACTTTCGTCCGTGACGTCGTGATCACTCCACGCGAGGAGTGGTCCCTGTTCTTTCGGAGTCGCTCGTGGTAGCAAACAGACGCCCTGTGCGGGCGGCCGTGGTCGGAGTCGGAGCGTTCGCGTTGATCGCGACCGCTTCCCCGGCCATCGCCGACTCGACCGACCTCTCCGAACTACCCGCCTACTCGGCTCAGCTCGACCGGCCCCAACCCACCGACGACGCATTCGTCGCCGCGGACCGGGAATGCAGTGACCAGCCACGTGACCTGCCGATCAACGAATTCACCGACCACCGCGAGCTCGGTATCGAACTGGACCGCATCGAGCGGATCAGCGAGGGCCGAGTGGACGTTCAGCAGGTCGGCATGAGCAACCGCGGACGCGAGATCTGGAGCGCGCGGGTGGGCACGGGTCCCAAGGCGGTGCTGATCACCAGCGAGATCCACGGCAACGAGAAGACCGGCACCGACGCCATTCTCGACCTGTTGGACTGGCTGGCCACCAGCGACTCGGCGAAGGCGCAGCGGTGGCTCGACGAGTTGACCATCGTCGCGATCCCGAAGATGAACCCCGACGGCGCTGAGCTGGACCGGCGCGGCAACGACATGACCTGGGAGGAAGTGACGGCCAGGTTCCCGCAGCTGCGCGGGAGCGAGCCCGCCTGGAACTACTACACCGGGCCCCGACAGGGCGACGACTACTCGAAGCGGCCCGGATTCGACGTCAACCGGGACTACCACCCGGACCTGAACTACGTGCCGCGCGCCGAGGACTTCCCCGGCGATTCCGACTCGACCGGCTGGTACATCACGCCGGAGAGCCGGACGGTGCGCGATGTCTATCGCGGATTGCAGGCCGAGTTCGGCGAGGTGGACACCTACGTCGACCTGCACCATCAGGGCGCGTGTTACGTGATGCCGGACGATCCGGACGAGTTCGTCACGCTGTCGATCTCCGGTAAGTTCGTCGACGACCCGGCCACCATGCCCGGGTACGAGCAGTACGCCGCGGACTACGACCTGGACTATTCCAAGCGGCTCAACGTCGCGGTCTACAACGCGTTGCAGGGTGCGGCGAACAACCGGCCGTTGTTCGGCAACGTCACGTTGTACCCCCAGGACACCAACCTGCCGGGGACCGGGCTCGGGAGCTTCGCGCTCAACGGGAGTGGCACGGTGTTGTTCGAGGTGCGCGGGCAGACTCAGACGCTCGGCCAGCAGTACCGCGCGGTGTTGACCCGTGCTGTCTACATCGGCCTCGACGGGATGCTCTCCGCGGTGGCCAGCGGGAGGGTGAACCAGCTCGACCCGGCCGCCTACGACGCGATCCCGCCCCGGGGGCCGAGCATCGGCAGTGACGCCGAGGTCCCAACGGTGGCCTCACACGACTAGGTGAGCCGAGCCGTTTCGGGGTGGGACCTTTCCGTCGATGGGGGTGAGGTCCCACCCCGGGCGGTGTCACTCGGTCTTCGGCACGGCGGGATACGGGACGAATGTGCTGGTGTTCTCGTCCACGGTCAGTTGTTTGCCGATCGTCGGGAACGCCCGCTGAGGGCAGGCCGGCCGTTCGCACACCTTGCAGCCCATGCCGATGGGGGTGGCGGCGGACTTGTCGTCGAGGTTCAGTCCCGCGGAGTAGACCAGCCGGTGGGCGTGTCGCAGTTCGCAGCCCAGCCCCACCGAGAACATCTTGCCCGGGCTGCCGTATCCACCGATGTTGCGGGAGACGGTGCGCGCGATCCAGAAGTAGCTCTTGCCGTCCGGTAGCGTCACGACCTGGGGGAGCACCTTGCCGGGCCGGGTGAACGCCTCATAGATGATCCATAATGGGCAAGCGCCGCCCACGCGCGAGAAGTGGAATCCCGCGGCGGACTGGCGCTTCGACATGTTGCCCGCGCGATCGACCCGCACGAACGAGAACGGGATGCCACGCATCTTGGGGCGTTGCAGTGTGGAGAGTCGATGGCAGACCGTCTCGAATCCGACGCCGAAGTGGTCGCACAGCAGCTCGATGTCGTAGCGGAACCGTTCGGCGGCGCTGTGGAAGGCCCGGTAGGGCAGGATGAGCGCGCCCGCGAAGTAGTTCGCCAAACCCACTCGCGCCAACGAACGTGCCGCCGGGCCGGAGAAGGCCCACGAGTCGGCCAGTTCGGTGATCAGGTCGTCGTACTCCAACAGCGCGATCTGTGAGGCCATCCGGAACGCCTGCTGTCCGATGCGCAGCGTCGGTGCCAGGCGCAGTACCTTCGCGTTCGGTTCGTAACGGTGCTGTTCGCCCGCGGTGAGGTCGAGTCCTTCGGTGGTGACGGTGACGCCGTAGTGTTCGGACAGGCGGTCTCGGAGGCCGTTTCGGATCTCGTCGCGGCGCAGGCCCAGTTCCTGGTACATCTTCTCGGCGCGTTCGTCGAGTTCGGCGACGTAGTTTTCGCGTTCGTAGAAGAAGTCCCGAACCTCCTCGTGAGGTAGGGGTGCGGCGGGGCTGCCATGGGTGCCGCGACCGTCCTCGGTGACGAGTGCCGCGGTGGTCTCGACGGCGTTGCGGTAGTTGCGGTGCAGTTTGACCAGAGCCTGCGCCACCGACGGCAGGTTCTTCGCCAGGTCGTTGATCTCTCCGGGCGAGATGTCGGCGTTGACCGCCTCGTCCAGCAGTGCCTCCCTGACGTCGGCGACGAGTCGAGAGGTGTCGTTGTCAGCGAAGAACTCGGCGTCCACACCGAACGCCTCGGTGATGCGAAGCAGTACCGGCACGGTCAGCGGACGGGTGTTGTGCTCGATCTGGTTGAGGTAGCTCGGCGAGATTTCGAGCAGTCGTGCCAGCTCCGCCTGGGTCATCGAGCGGCTTTCCCTCAGATGGCGCAGCCGTGCGCCGGCGAAAGTCTTGTCCACTGAATCGAATCCCTCGTGAAGGACTTCCTTTCCGGGAACGGTCAAGAACCCGGAATCCACGTGTTGTGAACATCGGTGTTCGCAACGTTCGCAGAATGCTACGAAAAATTCGCACAACTTGGCAAGTTGGAGATCTGGCGCCGTTTCCGCTGCGCATGCCATGGTCCTCGTTAACAGGCGAGTGATCGCAACGTTCGCAAAGTTGGAGAGAGCACGATGGCGGAGACCCAGAAGAGCTTTGAACAGGAAGCGGCCGCCCTGGAGCAGGAGTGGAAGACCAACCCCCGCTGGCGTGACGTGAAGCGGTCCTACTCCGCGACGGACGTCATCAAGCTGCGGGGCAGTGTGGTCGAGGAGCACACTCTCGCCCGGCGCGGCGCCGAGAAGCTGTGGGATCTGCTCCACACCGAGGACTACGTCCACGCTTTGGGCGCGCTGACGGGTAACCAGGCCGTCCAGCAGGTCCGCGCCGGACTGAAGGCCATCTACCTGTCGGGTTGGCAGGTCGCCGCCGACGCCAACCTGGCCGGCCAGACCTACCCGGACCAGAGCCTCTACCCGGCGAACTCCGTTCCGGCCGTGGTGCGCCGCATCAACAACGCGTTGATGCGCGCCGACCAGATCACCTGGGCCGAGGGCAACACCGACATCGACTGGTTCGCGCCGATCGTCGCCGACGCCGAAGCCGGCTTCGGCGGCCCGCTCAACGCGTTCGAGCTGATGAAGGGCATGATCGCCGCGGGTGCCGCGGGCGTGCACTGGGAGGATCAGCTCGCCTCCGAGAAGAAGTGCGGTCACCTCGGCGGCAAGGTGCTCATCCCCACCAAGCAGCACGAACGCACGTTGAACGCCGCGCGGTTGGCCTCGGACGTGTTGAACGTCCCGTCGCTGATCGTCGCCCGCACCGACGCCCAGGCGGCCACACTGCTGATGAGCGATGTGGACGAGCGGGACCAGAAGTTCCTCACCGGTGAGCGCACCTCGGAGGGCTTCTACCGGGTCCGCAACGGCATCGAGCCGTGCATCGAGCGCGGCCTGGCCTACGCCGAGTACGCCGATCTGCTGTGGATGGAGACCTCGGAGCCGGACCTCGACGTGGCGCGCCAGTTCGCCGAGGCGATCAAGGACAAGTACCCGAACCAGATGCTGGCCTACAACTGCTCGCCGTCGTTCAACTGGAAGAAGCACCTGGACGACGCGACCATCGCGAAGTTCCAGCGCGAACTCGGCCACATGGGCTACAAGTTCCAGTTCATCACGCTGGCGGGCTTCCACGCCCTGAACTACTCGATGTTCGACCTCGCCAAGGGCTACGCCTCCGACGGCATGACCGCCTACGTCGACCTGCAGGAGCGCGAGTTCGCGGCCGAGGAGCGCGGCTACACCGCCACCAAGCACCAGCGTGAGGTGGGCACGGGCTGGTTCGACCTGGTGAGCACCGCCCTGAACCCGGAGAGCTCCACCACGGCGCTGACCGGTTCCACCGAAGAAGCGCAGTTCTAGGCCGAACCGCTGCATCGGCTCGAAGGGGACGAGACATGGCTGACACGATGAACGGCCGGCTGCAGGTCGCCGGTCCCACACACGAGCGTTACGACGAGATCCTCACTCCGGCCGCGCTGGAGTTCGTCGCGAAGCTGGACAACGCCTTCGCGGGCCGCCGCCGGGAACTGCTCGACGCACGCCGTCGGCGCAGGGAACGGTTGGCCTCGGGGGAGGAGACGTTGGGGTTCCTCCCCGAGACCCGGCGGATTCGCAACGACGAGTCGTGGCAGGTGGCTCCGCCCGCACCCGGTCTCGAGGACCGCAGGGTGGAGATCACCGGCCCGACCGATCGCAAGATGACGGTCAACGCGTTGAACTCCGGCGCGAAGGTGTGGCTCGCCGATTTCGAGGACGCGACGTCACCGACGTGGCACAACATCGTGTCGGGGCAGCTCAACCTGTACGACGCGATCCGGCGCAACATCGACTTCACCGACCGGGGCAAGCGATACGTGATCGGCGACGAGCCGGCCACGATCGTCGCCAGGCCCAGGGGCTGGCACCTGGTGGAGAAGCACATCCGGATCGACGGTCGTCCCGTGTCGGCCAGTCTCGTCGACTTCGGCCTGTACTTCTTCCACAACGCGCGACAGCTTCTGGCTCGGGGCAGCGGTCCGTACTTCTACCTGCCGAAGCTGGAGAGCCATCTCGAGGCGCGGCTGTGGAACGACGTGTTCCTGTTCGCGCAGGAGGAACTCGGCATCCCACGGGGCAGCATCCGGACGACCGTGTTGATCGAGACGATCACCGCGGCGTTCGAGATGGACGAGATCCTGTACGAGTTGCGGGAACACGCCGCGGGGCTGAACGCGGGTCGCTGGGACTACATCTTCAGCATCATCAAGACCTTCGCCTCGCACGGCGCGGACTTCGTGCTGCCGGACCGGGACCAGGTCACGATGACGGTGCCGTTCATGCGGGCCTACACCGAGCTGCTGGTGAGGACGTGCCACAAGCGTGGGGCGTATGCCATCGGTGGGATGGCGGCGTTCATCCCGAGCCGCGACCCGGAGGTCAACGCCACCGCGCTGGAGAAGGTCCGGCAGGACAAGGAACGCGAGGCCGGTGACGGCTTCGACGGATCGTGGGTCGCCCACCCCGGCCTGGTCCCGGTCTGCCGGGAGGTGTTCGACGCGGTGCTCGGCGGGTGGCCGAACCAGCTCGGCAAGCTGCGCGAGGACGTCGTCGTGTCCGCCGAGGACCTGCTCGACGTGGCGAGCGCGGGCGGCGAGGTCACCGAGCAGGGCGTGCGGTCGAACATCAACGTCGCACTGCGCTACATCAACGCGTGGCTGCGGGGCACGGGCGCCGCGGCGATCTTCAACCTCATGGAGGACGCCGCCACGGCGGAGATCGCCCGCTGCCAGGTGTGGCAGTGGATCCGCAACGGTACGAAGCTGGACGACGGAACCGCCGTCACGCGGGAGCGGGTGACGGACTGGTTGGACGCCGAACTCGTCGACGTGCACGCCGATCTCGGGCCGGATAATCGGCTCGCCGAGGCACGCGAGATCTTCGTCGAGACGGCGTTGTCGGAGAAACTGCCGAGCTTTTTCACCACGGGTGCCTATGCGCGGTACCTGACGACACCGAGCTGACCGCCCGGCTGCCGGACAAAGTCGGAGGAGGTCACGGGGAAAGATCGGTGGAGGCCACCGCTTGTGAGGCGGTGGCCTCCACCGATCGAAGCTTGAGCGACGGACGACGAGTGCGTCTTCGTAATTCGATGGTTCCATAAAACGGGAGGCGGAGCCGGTGTTCGCCAGTGCCTGTGGCGATCGGGTGACGATCGGGCCGGGGCCGCGCGACACCGTGCCTGACACGCCCGAGACAAGGTCTCCCGGTGATGGTGATCTCCACAATGCTCGCACTGACGGGGGAGATCTTGTCGCCGGTTAGGGTGGGGCATATGGCCCGTCGACGACCGAATCCGATCCAGTGGTTGTGGTACGCCGCCGGGGGAGCTCTCCCCGACGAGTACCGGGAATGGGTACTGCACGACGTCACCAGCAAGCATTACCTGTGGCGGCACGCCGCTCGCAGCACGGTGCTCGTCGGCCCGTTGGCGGCGGTGTGGTTGCTCCTGCCGGGTCCGCTCGTCCTGCGGCTGATGCTGTGTCTTTTGGCGGTGCTGGTCGGTTACTTCTATTCGTTCGCCTACGCCGACGAGAACTGCGAGCACCGCATAGCCAAACACGGCTACCCGTATGGAACCGCGCGGCAGATCCGCGCAGCGGCGCGCGCCGAGACCGATGCCGCGATGCGGGAGCGATACAACACCTTGTATCGCGGTAGCGCGGAGTAGTCGAGCCGAGATCCCACGGGGCCGCGTCGGTGACGTGTGGCCGCGTGGCTCACGGTTCGAAGGCGTTCCCTGTCGCGATCTTGGGGCGGCCGAACTCCTGCGGAGGGGACGCCTTGGCCCGTCGATAGACCTGTGCGGTCTGCTGGGCGATGCGGCCCCAATCGAAGTCGGTCGCCAGCCGGGAGCGGGCGGCGTGCGCGCGGCGTTCCGCCGCCTCGGCGTCGGCGAGCACCGCGTCCACCGTGCGGACGATGCCGTCGACGTCGCCGGGGGCAAACGACAGTCCTGTTTCGCCGTTGATCACCAGTTCCCCGAGGCCACCGGCCGTGGACGCCACCAGCGGAGCCTGGGCGGCGGCCGCTTCGAGGGCCACGATGCCGAACGGTTCGTACCGACTGGGCAATACCACCGCGTCGGCGGCCGAGAGCACCGCACGCAAGCCGGCATCGGACAAATGGCCCACGAAATCCACGGCATCGTCCAGGGACAACCTGGCCGTCTGCGCGACCAGCTCGTCCCGATGCCTGCCGGTTCCCGCCACCACCAGCCGGGTGCCCGGATGCCTGCGGCGGATCTCGGGCAAGGCGTCGAGCAGGTCCTGCACGCCTTTCTCCCACTCCAGCCTGCCGAAGTACAGCAGCAGCGGAGTGCTGTCGGGGCTGTGCGTGGCGCGGGCGTGGGCGACCTGCTCGTCGGCCACGCACCAGCTTTGTTCCTCGATGCCGTTGTGGATCACGGTGATGTCCTCGTTCGGCACCTCGAACAGATGCACCACCTCGCGGCGCATGGCTTCCGAGCAGGTGATGAGGGCGTCCACACGGTTGGCCAGCCACCACTCCGCGGAGTGGATCTGCTGGTTGAGCGGGTGTGACAGCCAGCCCGAATGCCTTCCCGCCTCGGTGGCGTGAATGGTGCCGACCAAGGGCACCTGGGCCGACTCGGCCAACGCGATGGCCGCGTGGGTCACGAGCCAGTCGTGCGCGTGCACCACGTCGGGGCGCCAGGTACGGAACAACCGGATGCCCGCGCGGATCATCGCGTGCCCCATGGCGAGCGTCCAGGCCACGAGATCTCGCTCGAAGGTCACGTGCATGGGGTCCTCGGCGACCCTGATCAGACGCACCCCGTCGACCACCTCGTCGGTGGTGGGGTGTGTCTCGGCGTCCGTGCCCGCGGCGTGCCGGCACAGCACCACCACCTCGTGCCCGGCGTGCACGAGGTGCCTCGCTAGCGCGTGGACGTGCCGGGCGAGACCTCCGACCACCACCGGCGGGTATTCCCAGGACAGCATCAGCACGCGCATAGGGCGAGGTTACTCATCGGTCGCTTGAGTAGCGGCGGCCCGTCCTACTTCTGTGCCAGCATCGGGGGCGATGAGCGCACAATCGATGTCCACGCCGTGGACCTACCAGGTGAGTCCGGACAACGCTCTACCCGAACACCCTCGGCCGCAGTTGGTGCGTCCACGCTGGTGCACCCTGAACGGGCTCTGGGAGTACGTGGGCCGCGACGACGACGGAACCACTCATCGCGGCGAGCGCATCCTCGTGCCGTATCCGCCGGAATCGCGGCTGTCGGGCATCGGCCGCCGGGACGAGACGATGTGGTATCGGCGCACCGTCGAGATCCCCGCCGATTGGCGTGGCGGACGGGTGTTGCTGCACTTCGGTGCCGTCGACCAGGTCGCGACGGTGTGGGTGAACCACCAGCTGCTCGCCCGGCACGAGGGTGGCTACACGGCGTTTTCCGTGGACATCACCGACGTGCTGCGCTCCGACGCCGAGCAGGAGATCCTGGTGCGGGCCGAGGACGAGGGCAACCGTGGCACGTTCCCTGTCGGCAAACAGGCGAACCGGCCCGGCGGCATCCTGTACACCGGTTGCTCGGGGATCTGGCAGACCGTGTGGCTGGAGGCCGTGCCCACCGTGTATGTCGCCGACCTCGACATCGTGCCCGATCTCCGTGGCCTCGATCTCACCGTCCGCGTGGCCGGTGCGGTCGACGGCCACACCGTCGACGTGTCACTTTCCACCGCGAGCGAGCAGGTGGCTCACGCGCGCGGTGAGCCGGGGGAACCGTTGCGCCTCGACGTGCCCGAGCCACGTCTGTGGAGCCCGGACGATCCGCATCTCTACGACGTCACGGTGCGCCTGCTCGACGGCGACGGGACGGTACTCGACGAGGTGGCGAGCTACGCGGCTCTGCGCACGATCGCGGTCCGGCCCAGGGAGGCCGGTGAAGGTCCTCCACGTATCTTCCTCAACGACGAGCCGGTGTTCCTCCACGCGCCCTTGGACCAGGGCTACTGGCCGGACGGCATCTACACCGCGCCCACCGACGAGGCGCTGCGGTTCGACCTGGAACGCACCAAGGCGCTCGGCTTCAACAGCGTGCGCAAACACGTCAAAGTGGAGCCGATGCGCTGGTACCACTGGGCCGACCGGTTGGGCCTGCTGGTGTGGCAGGACATGCCGTCGCTGCCCGTGGTGCTCGACAACCCTCCCGGCCCGCAGCCTTCGCCGGTGGCTGCGGCGAGGCGGCGCTTCGAGGCCGAGCTTCACGAACTGCTCGCCCAGCTGCGCAATGTCCCGTCACTCGTGCTGTGGGTGGTGTTCAACGAGGGGTGGGGCGAATACGACACCGCCCGCATCACCGAGGAGGTCAAGGCCGCCGACCCGACCCGGCTCGTCATCGCGGCCAGCGGGGTCAACTGCTGCCATTCCCAGCCCGATTCGGGGGCGGGCGATGTCTACGACGACCACACCTACGTGGGGCCGGGGCGGCCGGAGGTGACCGATTCCAGGGCCGTCGTCGACGGCGAGTTCGGTGGCGTGGGGCTGGTCGTGGACGGGCACGTCTGGCCCGGTGAGCCGGTGGCGTACGAGATGGTGGCCGACCGCGACCGCCTCACCGAACGGTACGTGGAGCTCAGCGAGGAACTGGAGTCCCTGGCCCGCGATCGCCTGTCCGGAGCCGTCTACACCCAACTCGCGGATGTGGAGAACGAGGTCAACGGGCTGCTCACCTATGACCGCAGGGTCGTGAAGGTGACGGTGCCGGTGGTGGCCGAACGCAACCGCGCCGTCATCGCCGCGGGCTCACGGGCCTGAACAGCCCTCGCGCGTCCAGGTGCCCGAAGGGCAGGGACGCGGCGCGGTAACTCTCGGCGAGCGCGCGTGCGTCGGGTCGGCCGGTGCGCAGCGCGTCCGAGAGGCGGTCGAAGCGTTCGGTGTGTTCACGCGCCCGCCTGCGGGCGTAGTCGGCGGCCGAGTTCTTCGTCACCATGAACGCCCAGTCGCTGGACAGGGCCAGCAGTGCCTCGGTGACGGCCTGGTCGGCCACGGGGTTCCGGACCGGGCCGTCGCCGGGCAGCGCCAGTAACCGCTGTTGGAGCGCGGCGTTGGCCTCCACCATGTCGGCGACCTGTTCGCCGTCCCACACTCGCCAGTCCTTGCCCGAACCCCACGAGGAGGCGGGCACCTCCACGGGGCCACCGAGGTGACCGGCCTCCAACGCGCCCCGCAACGTGGTCACCCGAACGCCCGCCTCGGGCAGGGCCCGCAGCACGGCTTCCAGCCACTGTGGGCCCTCGTACCACCAGTGGCCGAAGAGCTCGGTGTCGTAGGCGGCCACCACCAGGGAGGGGCGCCCGTGTCGTTCCCGCAGCTGACGTAGTCGCTGCACCACCGTTTCGACGAAGTCGTCCACGTGCCGGCGGAGCGCGTCGGCCGCGAGCGCCGGGTCGTACGGGGCCTTGTCCTGGGGAGCGATGTGCTTACCGGTCACCCGCGACGGCTTGATCCCCACTTCGTGGTCCCACGTGTGGAAGTCGCGATAGGCGCTGTGTCCCGGGTAACCGGCCTTGGGGGACCACACCCGGTAGGTCACCTCCAGGTCGCGCCCGAAGCATACGACGTCGGTCGAACCGACGGTGCGGGCCGAGGCGGTGTCGCCGTGCAGGGACGGCCCGTCGACGAGGAATCGGCGCACACCGGCCGCGGCGTAGCCGTCCTCCATGCCCGGCGCGTAACCGCATTCGGGTGCCCAGATGCCCTCGGGCCGGTGCCCGGTCCGCAGTGCGGTGTCGTCCAGTCCGGTGTGCAGCGCGAACGCTCGCACCCGTTGGTCGAGCAACGGTTGGAACGGGTGGGTGGCCGGGCCACCGAGCAGTTCGATCACCTGCGAGTCCACCAAGGACCGAAGCAGTGGGGAGAATCCGTGCCGCCAGTGGGATTCCGCTTCGGCGAGTACGCGGTGCGCCGAGCGGTACTCGGCTGCTGCGAGTTCGGAGAGCAGGTCGTGTCCGCGCCACAGCGAAGCCGCCTGTTGCGCTCGCAGCGTCCAGTGGCCGAGCCATTCGGAGAATGATCGCAGCGCGTACGGGTCGTCGAGCTGGGCTGCCAGCACCGGGGTGACGCCCAGGGTGAGGACGTCGTGGCGCCCTTCGTCGGCGAACCGGCGCAGCAGGTCCATCACGGGCACGTAGGAGTGGGCCCACGCCTGGTAGAGCCATTCTTCGCCGACCGGCCAGTTCCCGTGGTGGGGCAGCCACGGCAGGTGGCTGTGCAGGACCAGACAGAAGGTGCCTTCGGTGTCGTTCACGAGCGCACCGCCACGGCGACGAGATCGAGGGTGTCGTCGAGGGCATCGTCGTGGAGTTCGAAGTCCTCGGCGGTGATCGACTCCACATCGGCGAGCAGAGCCCGCGGCCACGTCGCCTGTCCCGGGAGGCTGCCCAGCACGACGTCGAGCTGGGCCTGGATGATCGAGCCACCGTGGCGTCGGTCCAATTCGGTCAGAGCGGGGCCGTGCCGGAGCCCACGCAGGCTCTCCACGGTGAATCCCGCCTCGCGCAACAACTGGTCCAATTCGGACGGGGAAAGTTCTCTGGTGTGGTACGGGTTGAGCGGGGTGTCGGAATCCGGGGTGAACGTCAGCCGGTTGGGTGTGGTGACGAACAACCGGCCACCGGGCCGCAACACCCGGCGACATTCGGCGAGGAAACCCGCCTGGTCCCACAGGTGCTCGATCACCTGCAGGTTGGCGACCACGTCGATCAATCCGGTTCGCACGGGCAGAAACGCCAGGTTGCCGTGCACCACGTCCACAGTGGGGTAGCGTTCCGCCACGTGCGTCGTGGTGGGCTCGTCGTAGTCGAGTGCCACGACCCGCGACGCGTGCTCGGCCACGAGTGCGGCACCGTAGCCTTCGCCGCAACCCGCCTCCAGCACCACTGCGTCCCGACAGAACGGCACCAGCGCGTGATAGGCGGCCTCGTGCCTGCGGAACCAGTAGTTCTCCTCGGGAACCCCCGGAACCGTGCGTTCGCCGGTGAGGTGCAGGGCGGTGGCTCTGTCCTCGGCTGTGAGTGACACTCGTGCTTTCTCCTGGCTGCTCGGCGTTTCCGTACAGGGAAACTACCTTGACCGACGAACTCGTGGACCGGTGAGGCGAGTGGGCCTCGTTCTCGGCAGCAGCGTGTCAGTCGGAATGCCCGAAGTCCACCTCCACGGCCATCGACATGGCAGAGGGGCCGAGGACACAGAGGGCGCAGAGGGCACAGAGACACCGAGGACACCGAGGACACCGAGGACGCAGCACCGGATCGCCACGTCATGCCCGAACGGGACCGGTGTCGCTTCGAAATCCGTGTCGTGGCGAGCTACGGGACCGGGGCGACGGTGATGCCGAGCGTGCCGGGGCCCACGTGCGCAGTGAGCACCGTGCCGATGTTCACGAGCATGATGTCGTTCAACTCGGGAATGCGGTTGCGCAGTTGCTGCACCATGTCCATCTCTCGGGCGGACGGCGTCACGCTGGCGACGGCGATGTCCACCGGGCGTTCACCCGCGTGCTGCACCGCGAGGTCGGTGAGCCTGGCCAGCGCGCGTTTGCTGCCGGGCACCTTGGTCAGCGGCGCTATCTCGCCGTTGCGCACGGTCAGTAGGGGCTTGAGGGAGAACGCGTTGCCGAGCAGGACGGCGGCCGCGCCGATACGGCCACCCCGACGCAGGTATTCCAGCGTGTCGACGTAGACGAATTCCTGACTGGAGAGGTAGCGACGGCCCGCTATCTCCAGGACGCGTTGCGGTCCGGCGCCCGCCGCGGCCGCGCGTGCGGCCGACAGCACGGCGAATCCGAGACTCATGCCGGTGGTGGTGGTGTCGACGACGTGGACGGGAACACGCACCTGTTTCGCGGCTTCCCTCGCCGCGTCCGCGGTGGCCGACAGGCGGCGGGAGATGTGAAGGCTGACGATGGCGTCGGCGCCCGCGCTGACCGCGTCCTGGAAGGTCCAAAAGAATGCTCCCGGGTCGGGTGGACTCGTGGTGACCGGATTCCCGGAGCGCAGGGTTTCGACCAGTTCCGCCCTTTCGAAGCGGGATTCGTCGTCGATTCGGCCGTTTGCCTGGATTTGGAGTTGGACGACCGAAATCCCCCATTGAGCGGCCAACTGCTCTGGTAGGCAGGCTGTCGAGTCGGTGATCACTGCTACTGGCACGTCGGCAGGTTAACCGCTTGATCCACCCATTAGAAGCAGTGGATTGCGACTTTTGGCGCACAAGCCGTTTCGGTGTGTACTTGAAGCATCACAACCAGGGTACTGGAACGATCGTCCCGGTAAATGCCGAATCCGGGTGAAGGTAGTCACCTCGGGGGGCGTACGGTAGAGAAAAGGCCGTAATCTACCGGCCAGTAACGCCCTGCGTGTGCGCCGAAGGAGACCCATGACCAACATCGTTGTTCTGGTCAAGCAGGTGCCAGACACCTACTCGGAGCGAAAGCTCAACGAGAACGACCACACTCTTGACCGTGAATCCGCCGACGCGGTGATCGACGAGATCAACGAGCGCGCCGTCGAGGAGGCGCTCAAGATCAAGGAAGCCGGTGAGGGCGAGGTAACCGTCCTGTGCGTCGGCCCCGACCGCGCCACCGACGCGATCCGCAAGGCGCTGTCCATGGGTGCCGACAAGGCGATCCACGTCTCCGACGAGATCCTGCACGGCTCCGACCTGCTGGCCACCGCGAAGGTGTTGGCCGCGGCCGTGCGCAAGGTCGAGGGCGTCGACTTGGTCATCGCCGGTAACGAGGCCTCCGACGGCCGGGGAGGTGCCGTTCCCGCGGTGCTGGCCGAGCTGCTCGGCATGCCGCAGCTCACCCACGCCCGTGCGGTGACGGTCGAGGGCGACACCATCAAGGTCGACCGGGAGACCGAGGACGGCATCACCCACCTCGAGGCCAACCTGCCCGCCGTGGTCAGCGTGACCGAGAAGATCAACGAGCCGCGTTACCCCTCTTTCAAGGGCATCATGGCCGCCAAGAAGAAGCCGGTGGAGACCCTGACCGTCGCCGACCTCGGTGTCGACGCGGGCGAGCTCGGCCTCGCCAACGCCGGGTCCACCGTGCTGGAAGCGGCTCCGAAGCCGCCGCGGACCGCCGGTGAGAAGATCACCGACGAAGGCGACGGTGGCGCGAAGGTCGCCGAGTACCTGGTGGCCCAGAAGATCATCTGACTTCATCGAACGACGACAGACAAGGAAAAGAACTCATGAGCGAAGTACTCGTCCTCGTCGACCACGTCGACGGTGAGGTCAAGAAGGTCACGTACGAGCTGCTGACCGCCGCCCGTGCGCTTGGCGAGCCGTCGGCCGTCGTGGTCGGTGCGCCCGGCTCGGCGGCGAAGGCCAAGGAGTCGCTGGCGTCCTACGGCGCCGCGAAGGTGTACGTGGCCGAGTCCGACGACGCCGACTCCTACCTCGTCACGCCGAAGGTCGACGCGTTGGCGGCCGTCGTGGAGCAGGCCTCGCCCGCTGCCGTCCTCGTCCCCGCCGGTTCGGAGGGCAAGGAGGTGTCCGCGCGGCTGGCCGTGCGCATCGGTTCCGGCTGGCTCGTCGACGCCGTGGGCGTGAACTCCGACGGCAGCGTCGACCAGTCGATCTTCGGTGGCGCGTTCTCCGTGAAGGCGAAGGCCACCCGCGGCATCCCGGTGATCTCGGTGCGGCCCGGTGCTGTCGAGGCGGAGCAGGCCGAGGGCGCGGCTGCCGAGGAGACCGTCTCGCTGCCCGCCGTGGACCCGGCCAAGTCCGCCAAGATCACGGGTGTCGAGCCGGTCGTCGCCGGTGACCGTCCCGAGCTGACCGAGGCCTCGATCGTGGTCTCGGGTGGCCGTGGTGTCGGCTCCGCCGAGAAGTTCGACGTCGTGGAGAAGCTGGCCGACTCGCTCGGCGCGGCCGTCGGCGCCTCTCGCGCGGCGGTCGACTCCGGCTACTACCCGGCCCAGTTCCAGGTCGGACAGACCGGTAAGACCGTGTCGCCGCAGCTCTACATCGCGCTCGGCATCTCCGGTGCGATCCAGCACCGCGCGGGTATGCAGACCTCGAAGACGATCGTCGCGGTCAACAAGGACCCCGAGGCTCCGATCTTCGAGATCGCCGACTTCGGTGTGGTGGGCGACCTGTTCGACGTCGCCCCGCAGTTGACCGAGGAGGTCACCAAGCGCAAGGGTTGAGCCGGGCGTCCGGCTTTGAAGCCTGCGACTTCAAGGGCCACCTTCGCCGTCCGCGGCGGAGGTGGCCCTTCGTCGTTCGAGGGGTATGTGTGGGCGGAGTTCACGCGATGGACGCACGGACGTTGCGAAGATCCTTCCTGCCGGTCGTATCGCCGTCCGAGCATCGATGACCATGACGCGGTCACAGCTACTGGTCGGCACCTACCGGATGCTTCCGCCCTCCGGGGCGAACGAGGCGGGCGGGCTGTACTCCGACAACGAGTTCGACCTCTCCGCGCTGGCGGCCCTGCGGTCCTCGCTCGTCGAGGTAATGGTGGCGCCGATGCTGGCTCTGCCGCGTGCCAGTGCACGACGATGGGTGGTCCGGCTGGTGTCGCGTGCGTTGCCGGCGGTGTGCGGTTGGTCGTGCGGGGCACACGCGGCTCCGTTCGGGGATGTGGTGCGTTGGTGGCCTCGGTACGGCGGACGGTCCGGATGCGGGGGTTGACGCTCGAACTGATGGTGTGTCCCGAGATCGCGTCCGGGCGTGCCACGGATCGGCGGGAGTTGGCCGCATTGGCCCAGGCGTCGGTGTCCTCCGAGCTCGGCACGGTCTCCGTCTTCGCAGGGGTCGGGCCGTGTCGCCGACCCGTGACGGCTCTCGGATCGTCGCGGGAGCGGAATCGGCCGCCGGGTACCGCGATGGTTCTCCACGAGCAGCGGTGAGCACGTGTTCTGTTAGCCTCAGGATAGGTTACCCGTGAGTAACCAGTGCTTGTGTCGCGCTGTTTTCCGAGAAAGAAGGACGATCGTGCCCACGCTGAGCCACCAGGATTCCGTGTTCGTGCTGGATCTCGGAGACGGGGAGAACCGTTTCTCCCCGGAGTGGTTGCAAAAGACCCACACTCATCTGGACACCATCGGTGACCACGACGGCCCCGCCGCTTTGGTGACCATCGGGCGCGGCAAGTTCTACTCCAACGGACTCGACCTGGAATGGTTGATGGCCAACGGTGATCAGGCCGAGCGCTACGTGGCCGACGTGCACGAGCTGTTCGCCCGCGTGCTCACCCTGCCGGTTCCCACCGTGGCCGCCGTGAACGGTCACGCGTTCGGTGCGGGCGCCATGTTGGCGATGGCACACGACTTCCGGGTCATGCGTGCCGACCGCGGCTTCTTCTGCTTCCCCGAGGCCGATATCAACATCCCGTTCACGCCGGGTATGGCCGCGCTCATCCAAAGCAAGCTCACGCCGGCCGCGGCGATCGCCTCGATGACCACCGGGCAGCGCTTCGGCGGACACAAGGCAGTCGAGATCGGACTCGTGGACGCCGCCGTCGGGGAGGACGAAGTGCTGTCGACCGCGTGCGAGCGGGTCCGCGCACTGGCGGGCAAGGACAAGGGCACCCTCGGTGCCATCAAGTCCACCATGTTCGCCTCGGCGGTCGAAGCGCTGCGTTCACCGAAGTCCTGAAAGACCTTTCGTCAGCCGTTCCCGGCGGCGCGGTGGGTGGGTTAGATTCGCAGGCGGCGGTGACCGACCGGAAACGACCTTTCGGGCCTTCGCCGTCCACAACCGATGAAAACACCGCGTGCGCGCGCCACAAGCCGCGCCAACGGCAAGACAAAGGAGTCACGACCGTGACCGAGGGTGTATTCGGCCGCGACGGCGGCCACGAGCAGGTGGTCTACTGCCAAGACCCGCAATCCGGGCTCAAGGCGATCATCGCGGTGCACTCCACCGCTTTGGGGCCCGCGCTCGGCGGAGTCCGCTTCTATCCGTACGAGTCGGAACAGGACGCCCTGAACGACGTCCTGGCCCTGTCAAAGGGTATGTCGTACAAGAGCGCGCTGGCCGGACTCGACCTGGGCGGGGGCAAGGCCGTCATCATCGGTGATCCCGACACGCTGAAGTCGGAGCCACTGCTGCGGGCTTACGGTCGCTTCGTCGAGTCGCTCGGCGGGCGCTACATCACCGCCTGCGACGTGGGCACGTACGTAGCGGACATGGACATGATCGCGAGGGAGACGACCTTCGTCACCGGACGGTCCCAGGACGACGGTGGTTCCGGAGACCCCTCGGGCCTGACCGCCTACGGCGTCTTCCAAGGTATGCGCGCGTCGGCCGAGCACCTGTGGGGAAGCCCCGACCTGCGCGGCAAGCGCGTCGGCGTGTCGGGCGTCGGCAAGGTCGGTCACATTCTCGTGGGCCACCTCGTCGAGGCGGGCGCGGGGGTCGTCGTCACCGACGTCTCCGAGGCCGCGATCGAGCGGGTGCGCGCGGCCCACCCCTCGGTGACCGCAGTGGCTGACACGGCCGAACTGATCTCTTCCGAGCTCGACATCTACGCGCCGTGCGCTCTGGGTGGAGCGCTCGACGACACCACGGTGGCCGCGCTGCGGGCCAAGATCGTCTGTGGTTCGGCGAACAACCAGCTCGCGCACGCCGGGGTCGAGAAGCTGCTCGACGAACGCGGCATCCTCTACGCCCCCGACTACCTGGTCAACTCCGGCGGGGTCGTCCAGGTCAGCGACGAGTTGCACGGATTCGACTACGAGCGTGCCCGTCGTAAGGTGAGCGGCCTGTACGACGTGACGAAACGGGTTTTCGCCCTCGCCGAGGAGGAGGACGTGCCGCCGGCGACCGCGGCCGACCGGCTCGCGGAACGGCGCATAGCCGAGGTGTCGAGGCTGCGTACGATCCGCTGATCCCACCCTCTGAAGAAGAACGGCGCTTTCGACGCTGAAGGGGGCGTGCCCGTCCAGGTGCACGCCCCTTCGATCGTTTCTCGGGTGGGGACCTTTTCCGACAACGGCCGTGGCGGAAGACCGAGGAGGTCACCGGAGCACGGTGCCGTCCTCAGGCGTCGCCGTTCTCAGTCATCGTCCTTGTCCTCGTTCTTGCAGACGATCTTCGGTTGCGGGTTGTACTTCACCGTGCGCTCTTCCCTGCGCACTTCCTGCCCCGTCTCGATGTCCTTGATGATTCGGGTGTCGGTCACGGTGAAGCCCGGGGTGCCCGAGCTCGGCTGGCAGTTCTCCGCCGGGCCCTCCTTCTCCTGCGGTGGCACCTTGTTGGTCTCGGGTCCGGTCTCCGAGCTGACCTCGTACCGCTTGGTTCCCCACAACCGCACGGTGATGTCCGATTCGGTCCAGATCGTCTGGATCGCCACACCGTGCGGGCTGTCGTTGGTGAACTTCACGTCGATGACACTGGAGCCGTCGGGGTTCTGGAACACGGTGGCCTCGCGGCCCTTCGGGTACCGGCTGATGTAGTAGCTGTGCTCCTGGTGTCCCGCGTCCTTCAGGCCCGCGAAGTAGTACGCGTTGTACAACGTCGTGGCGAACTGGGAGATCCCGCCACCGACGGCCTTGCCCGGGGCGCCGTTCTCGATGATGCCCGCCTCGACGTAGCCCTGCGCCTTGGTGCGGGGGCCGGTGAACTCGTTGAGACTGAACGTCTCGCCCGGCTTGACGATCGCGCCGTTGACCTTCTCGGCGACCACGCGGATGTTTACGCCCGAGTCGGGGGCGAACCCACCGGTCGTGAACTCGCCGATGACCTCCTTGATGCCGAGGTCCTCAGCCTCCTCCGTGGTGAGCTCGGCGGGCTGCTCCTCGTAGGTCGCGTGCAATTCGCGATCCTCGGTCTGCTTGAGCACGTCGAGCAGAGGCTTCAGCGTCTCGTCCCACTTGATCTGGACGCCGTCCTCGGACGGTTCGACGGTGGGCTTGCCGTCCTTGAAGACGATGGTGGCGTCCTTGCCCTCCTTCTCGGTGGAGGCCAATTCCTCCTCGACGCCTTCGACGATCTTCTTCTGGTCGATCTTCGGGATCAGGGAGCCGTCCTTGGCCTCGAACGACAGCCCGGCCGCGATCTCCTCGGGCTCCAGGACGCCGTCGGCGCCCTCACCGCGCACCACGACGGGGCCGGACATGGCGGGTTCGGCGACCTGTTTGAGCGCCCTTTGCACTTCGTCCATGGACACCGTGACCGGCGTCGACTCCACGGGCAGGTCGAGCTGCTCACCGGAGACCCAGTGCTTGAGGATCAGGTTGCGGGCCTGGTCCTCCTTGAGCTGCTGTCCCTGTTTGGGTTCCACGGCCTTCGGCTGGGCGTTCTCGAAGACGACGTTGCCCTCGACGGGTTCCTGGTCGATCTCCTTACGCAACGCCTTCATGGCGTTGGCGAACTGGTTGCGTTCGGGCTTGGTCACCACGCCCAGTTCGGTCGTGGTGAAGAACGACGTGATGCGGGTGAAGGGGTTGAGGGGTTGGTCACCCGCCTGTTCCAGCGTGGCGTTCCAGTCGAGCGACAATCCGGCTTGTTTCGGGTGGAACTCACCCGACACCTCACCCGCGGTGTAGGACACCGGCTGGTCGAGCCTCGGGTCGAGCTTCTCTCGCAGCAGGTCCTCGGCCTTGGCATGGCTCATGCCGCCCACGTCGACACCGGCGACGCTCACCCCGCGGGGAACGTTGCCGTTGGTGACGAGCAGGTCGAGCCCGTACAGCAGGACCAGGAATCCGACTACGGCGGCGGCGATGAAACCGGGCTTGCGCCAGCGCGGACGGTCCGCGGACGCTGATCCGTTCCCGTCGTCCCCAGATGTGGGAGGCACACCACCACCGGTCGCGCCCGCCGGTGTGAACTGATGCGTGGGCGCGTTGTGCGAGTCGATGTGCTGGGTGGGATCCGCGGCGTTCGGCTCGGGCTCAGGAGCAGCCTGAGCAGGCCCCGCGTCGATTCGGGGAAGTATGTCCGTCTCTTCGCTGTGAGACTCGGGCCACTGGCGATCTTGCTGCAAGGCAACCCCTCCACGTCCGGCGTCGAAAGGCCAGGACTCCGCAGGCAAAGATACGGGTGGTAACGACCGGAGTGCCACGAGCCCCCGTTGTCGGTAGTTTCCTCGTCTCCGCAGGTCGGCAGTGTGACTCTGGGCTAACTGCGGCGGTGTTGAGGCGAAGTTACTCCTGTCATGGTGATGTACCAGTTTGGTTTCATTGCGGTTGCTGCATCCCGGGTACACCGACGGTGAGTCGTTTCGACAGCTGCCGGATCACCTGGAGGTCCCATGCGCCTCACCGCCGATGACGTTCGGGCACTGCTCGCCAGCAAGGCACCGTCCGCGCAGCTGGTCCTCCACGAAGGTGTATTCCGGGTACTGGGGGAGGACGAGCTGCGATCTCCCCGTTACGCGGGGGCGTTGGAGGTCGCCGGTCGGGACGAGTTGCGTGCTCGGTTCGGTGACCGGGAACCCTCGGCGAGGGAATACGAGGAGATCGCCGCCGGCCTGCACGTCGAGATCTCCAACCAGGGCGGCTGACGTGCGGTGAGAGCTCGAGGCCCCGTCGGGGCCTCGGCGTTCGAGCCCCGTGCACGAGCGGGCTCTCCGGCGCGCTCGGTCGCCCTCGGCGCCGGTGTGCACACCGGCGCGGCAGCGAACCCACCGGGCTGTGACCGACTGTGAGTGTCTCCGTGCGCCGAGGTCCGAGCATCGTGTGGCCGTAAGGCGGTTGAGCCGTGCGTGACTGCGGGGCTCGACGGTGCTCGGCGGTGTTCGACAAAACGGGTACGGCCGTACTAGAAGAGGGACGTGTCCATGCCCAGTTCCCGCGCCGACATCGGTGATGAGGCGCCCTCCCCCCTGCGCTACCGGCCGTTCGTGCTCATGCTGATCGCCTCGGCCGGCACTTTCAGCGGTTTCTCGCTGTTGCTTCCCGTCGTCCCGATGTGGGCCGTGGAACAGGGCGCAGGGCCGGTCATCGCGGGCGCCTCCACCGGCGTCTTCATGGCCAGCACCGTGTTGGTGCAGTTCGTCGTCCCCGCGTTCGTGCGATCGTTCGGCTACCGCGCGGGTCTGGTGCTGGGTGCCGCGCTGATCGGTCTGCCCGCGTCGTTACTGACGGTGTTCCCCTCCGCTGCCGCGATCCTCGGCCTGTCGTTCGTGCGGGGGTTGGGATTCGGCCTCATCACGGTGTGTGGCAGTGCCCTCGTCGCCGAGCTACTGCCCCGGGGATCGCTGGCGCGAGGCTCCGGGCTCTACGGCCTTGCGGCGGGAGCGCCGCAGCTCGTGGGCCTGCCGCTCGGGCCCGCCGTGGCCGAGAACTGGGGTTTCGTGCCCGTCTTCGTGCTCGCCACGGCATTGCCGGTGGTCGCGATCGTGCCGTTGCTGGGGCTGCCGCGTACATATCCGAGGACGGCGACATCCCGAACCGGGCTGCGCGGGGCCGCCGACGTGGTGACGGCCACGTGGCGGCCGTGGCTGCCCATGTTCGCCGTGTCCACGGGCTACGGCGCGTTGGCGACCTTCCTGCCCATCGTGCTCGCTCCGTCCGTGGCGACGATCGCGTTGCTCCTCACCCCCGGTACCGCGATGCTCGCCCGCTGGCTCGCCGGGCATTTCGGTGACCGCATAGCCGTTCCGGGCCGACTGTTGCTGCCCGCGCTCGCGGCGGGGGCGACGGGACTGCTGTTGTTCGGTCTCGTCGCCGAAAGCGATGGCTGGATGGTCGCGGCGGTGGTGGCCGTCGCGGTGTTCGGTGTCGGATTCGGTGCTGTGCAGAACGATGCGCTGGTGGTGATGTTCGCCCGTGCTCCCGCGGCCCAGGCCAGTGTCGCGTGGAACGTCGCCTACGACGCCGGACAGGGGATCGGCGCCGTCGCGGTGGGTGCGGTGATCTCGGCGACGACCGTCGGCGCCGGGTTCGGGCTGCTGGGTGTGGCGGCACTCACCGCGCTCCCCGTGGCCTGGAAGGCGGGCGGAAGAGGCAGGCGGGGCGATTAAGCTGAAAAGATGACCTCAGTCGTCATCCTCGACTACGGCTCCGGCAATCTCCGCTCCGCCGAACGCGCCGTGCGCCGCGCGGGCGCCGACGTGGAGGTGACCTCGGACCGCCGCGCCGCCCTGGAGGCCAACGGCCTCATCGTGCCGGGCGTGGGTGCTTTCGCCGCTTGCAGCGAGGGATTGCTGTCCGTGGGCGGTGACCGCATCATCGGCACCCGACTCGCGGGTGGCAGGCCCGTGCTGGGGATCTGCGTCGGCATGCAGATCCTGTTCGAGCGGGGTGTCGAGCACGGCGTGGAGGCCGAAGGGGTCGGTGAGTGGCCGGGCACGGTCGAACGGCTGAACGCCGACGTGCTGCCGCACATGGGTTGGAACACCGTGCGCGCGCCCGCCGACTCGGAGTTGTTCGCGGGGCTGGACGACGACACCCGGTTCTACTTCGTGCACTCCTATGCCGTGCGGCGCTGGGAGTTGCGGTCTGACCTGCCAGGTGTGACGCCGAAGGTGACGACGGCCCACCACGGTGAGGATTTCGTGGCCGCCGTGGAGAACGGGCCGCTGTGGGCCACACAGTTCCATCCGGAGAAGTCGGGCGACGCCGGGGCGCACGTCCTGCGCAACTGGGTGCGCACCCTCTGAACAGTGCCGCTGTATCCGGTTCTTATAGTGGCCGGGTGAGTTTCACACTACTTCCGGCCGTGGACGTGGCCGACGGACAGGCAGTGCGCTTGGTGCAGGGTGAGGCGGGGACCGAGACCTCCTACGGTTCCCCGCTGGAGGCGGCGCTGACCTGGCAGCGCGACGGCGCGGAATGGATCCATCTCGTGGACCTCGATGCCGCGTTCGGCAAGGGCTCCAACCGGGAGCTGTTGGCCGAGGTCGTCGGCAAGCTGGATGTGAACGTGGAACTGTCCGGCGGTATCCGGGACGACGAGTCCCTGGCCGCCGCACTCGCCACGGGGGCGCGCAGGATCAACCTCGGCACCGCCGCGCTGGAGGACCCCGAGTGGAGCGCGAAGGTGGTGTCCACCCACGGTGACCGGGTCGCCATCGGTCTCGACGTGCGCATCACCGAGGAGGGGCACCGGCTCGCGGCACGGGGCTGGACCAAGGACGGCGGCGACCTGTGGGAGGCGCTGGAGCGTCTCGACCGTGATGGCGCTCAGCGCTACGTCGTCACCGATGTCAGCAAGGACGGCACGTTGCGCGGACCAAACCTGGATTTGCTGCGTGAGGTGACGGCGCGCACCGACGCCGCTGTGATCGCCTCGGGCGGGGTGTCCAGCCTCGACGACCTGCGTGCGCTCGCCTCGCTGGAGCGTGACGGCGTGGAAGGGGCCATCGTCGGCAAGGCGCTGTACGCGGGCGCTTTCACGCTGCCGGAGGCTCTCGCGGCCGTGGCTCAGCACTGAACCACCCGCGAACCGTCCAGCGCTGAATTTCGCTGAGTCCCGTTCAGCTCGGGGCCCGCACCGCTTTCCCGCGAGGATCTAATCGGTCAATGCTCGGTCAATGCTATGGCGATCCCGACGGTGCGTTGCGGGCCTCCACGGAGACGGCTGAGCAGCATCGTCACCCTGCCCACGACACCGTAGCGGCGTGCGACCACCCGCCTGGCGTGTTCGCTGCCCGCGTCGTCGAGTACCCGTGCCTTGCCGGTGACGGTCGTGCCGTGGGTCTTCTTGCCGAGCATGTCGCACGCGGTGAGCTCCACCCGGGGGGTGTGCCGGATGCGTTTCACCTTCCCCGCGTCGCGTTCACTGAACACGAGCAGTTCGGCACCGTCTTGCGCGATCCACACCGGGGTCGCCACACCCGTTCCGTTCTTGCGGAAAGTCACCAGCGAGACGTACTTCTCGGCGTCCAGCCGCGCCAGTTCGGCCTCTTGGTCCATGATCGTCACCCCGCCGCGGCTTCCGGCTGCGGCGGGCTGTCGATGCCTCGCTGGTCGCCCGGGGGCGGTTCGCTGAGTCCGGTCTGGCCCCGCTGAAGCGTGGGCCCGCAGTCCCGTAACGGTGACACCCCGGCGCGTTGTTCGACCCACGCGGCTTCCCGGGCCGCGTAGTCGCGCAATTCGGTGAGCAGTTCGGGCGTGGGCACCGCGGACTTGCGGACCCAGTCCCCGTGCGGCTCTCCCTGGTAGATGTCGTAGTGGATCGGGTGGTAGTCGCGCTTCAGCCGCGGGTCCCAGCCGATGCTTGTGCCGCTGGTCCACGGTTCGCGGACGTGGATGAACGTGGGCTTGGCCTCCGTGTAGACGTATTCGGCCTGCGCTGCCCGGTCGCCGTTGCGGGCCATCTCCGCGAATCTCGAGTGGGTGAGACCGGCCATGTCGATCACCGTCAGCCGGCTGGTCATGGCCGTGCCGCCCAGGTCGGGGAGGAGCAGGCTGGCCTCTTCCAGCCCGAGGATGTCGGCGTAGCCGTTGAACACTCTGCCGAAGCGGTCGGCGACGTAGCAGGCGGTGATGTTCGGTCCCGTGCGGAAGTCGTCCGCGGCCTCGGCGAACGACACACCGGTCGGCACCAGGGTGGCGACCAGCGCAGTGGACAGCCAGGCGCGGGCGCGCACGGTCGTGGTGCGAAGTACCTCGATGACCGCGAACGTTCCCACCAGGGCGCCGAGCACCCAGATGGGTGTGGCGAACCGGTATTGGTGCATCCAGTCGGACTCCAGCACGGCGTAGGCGACTACCGCGAGACCGAGCGGAACCAGCATGGCCAGCAGCCCCGAACGCCACCACGAGGCCCTGGACAGGGCGACGCCGATCACCGCCACCAGCAGCAGCACCGCGAGCGCGCCCGCGTAGGAGACGAGCTCGCCGGGGCGGGTCATGTCCTGCAGCGTGGGCAGGTCCTGTGCCTTCGCGATCGAGGGACTGGACAGCAGCTCCCCGAAGGTGGCGAAGCGCCAGCCGAAGTAGGCGCCGACCGGAACGGCGAAGGCCATCGTGGATTCCACACACCGCCGCACGCTGAGTTTCAGCGTGGAGCGTCGCAGCAGAACCAGCAGCACGATCGGGTAGGTGCCCGCGTAGATGAGGCCCTCCGGCCTGGTGAGAGCCGCCAGCGCCGCGAGCCCACCCGCCGCGACGGCCACTTTGGTGGTGAGTAGCCGGTTGTCCAGCACGGCGCGGAACAGCAGTACCGCCTGTGAGGCGAGTACGAGGCCGTAGAGCGAGTTCTCCAGTCCTGAGAAACTCCAGATCACGAACGACGGGATGGCGGCGAGGGCGGCACCGAGGACGAGCGGCACCAGCCAGGGGCGCGGGAACACCTTGCGGGCGGCCAGGTAGCCGGCGGTGAGGATGCCCGCGCAGCACAGCAGGGCCAGCGCCTTGGGGAACAGCACGTAGTCCGGGATTCCGAAGATGCTGCCGTTGTCGAAGAGACCGACGAACTTGCCGAGGACCAGTAGGAGCAGCCACGTCGGGTTGGAGTAGCCCTCCACCGGCAGAGCGCCCGGCTGGACCACGGGGCCGAGGCCCTCGGCGAAACTGCGGGCGTAGGCGAACGTGATCGCCGCGTCGTCGATGAGCCAGTTGCCGTACAGCGACGCGTGCAATCCGATGAGCGCTGTTCCGGCGGACACCGAGACGATGGGGGCTAAACGGGCGCGTCGCGAAGACCCCGGGTGTGGGGTCGCGCCATCCCCCGGTTGTGGTTCGTGGACGGTCCGCACGTCCCCCACCGAGGCGAGTGTCATGTGCTCACCTTAGAGAGCGGTCGCATTCCCTCACGTTCGGGTCACGTCCTGTTTGTGACGAACACCCTGTGTCGTGGCGAGGTGAGTCCTGGTGAGTTCGTGGTGACCCGGCTGGTTAGGCTGAACGCATGTCCGTCGCGGTGAGAGTCATTCCCTGTCTCGACGTCGACGCGGGGCGTGTGGTCAAAGGGGTCAACTTCGCCGATCTCCGGGACGCGGGTGACCCTGTCGAACTCGCCCGGCTCTACGACGCCGAGGGCGCGGACGAACTCACGTTCCTCGATGTCACGGCGTCGTCGGGCGACCGGGAGACGACGTATGACGTCGTGCGCAAGACCGCCGAGCAGGTGTTCATTCCCCTCACGGTGGGGGGCGGCGTGCGCAGCACCGACGACGTCGACAGGTTGCTGCGAGCCGGTGCCGACAAAGTGAGCATCAACACGGCCGCCGTGGCGAGGCCGGAGTTGCTGCGCGAGGCCTCACGCCGGTTCGGCGCCCAGTGTGTGGTGCTGTCGGTGGACGCCCGGCGCGTGCCCGAGGGCGAGCGGCCGACGCCGTCCGGTTTCGAGGTCACCACTCACGGCGGACGTAAAGGCACCGGTATCGACGCCGTCGAGTGGGCCGCGCGTGCCGAGGAGCTCGGTGTCGGCGAGATCCTGCTGAACTCGATGGACGCCGACGGCACGAAGGCGGGTTTCGACCTGGAGCTGCTCGAACTCGTGCGGGCGGCGGTCCGGGTCCCGCTCATCGCCAGCGGTGGCGCCGGGGCGCTCGAGCACTTCCCGCCCGCCGTGCGGGCCGGTGCCGACGCCGTGCTGGCGGCCAGCGTCTTCCACTTCGGCGAGCTGAAGATCGGCGACGTGAAGGCCGTTCTGCGGAAGGAAGGCGTGGAGGTCCGGTGAGCGAACTGGATCCCGAGATCGCCCGGAGGCTCAAACGCACCCCGGACGGGTTGGTGTGCGCGGTGGTGGTGGAACACTCCACCTCGCAGGTGCTCATGGTGGCGTGGATGAACGACGAGGCGTTGCACCGCACGCTGACCACGCGGCGGGCGACGTATTTCTCGCGCAGTCGCGGCCGACTGTGGGTCAAGGGGGAGACGTCGGGGCACACCCAGTACGTGCGTGAGGTGCGGCTCGACTGCGATGCCGACACGCTGCTGGTGCGGGTGGACCAGACCGGCCCCGCCTGTCACACCGGTACCCACACCTGTTTCGACACCGACGAGAGGGTCCTGCTCGCCGACCCGGGTGTGTAGCCGCGACCGGCGTTCATCCGCGGCCCCGGTCCGTCTCAGCTCGTCTCGGTCCGTTTCAGTCCCGTTTCAGTTCGTCGCCTCACCGAGGTCGCCGGTGATATAGCGCTGCAGTGTCGGGGCGACCAGGGCCACGAGCGTGTCGACGCCGGCGGAGGCGACGGGTTCGATCCCGGCCACGTAACGGGCCATGCCGAGCCCGATGACCTGGGTGGCGCACAGAGAGGCGCGCAGGTCGGGGTGATCGCTGCCCGCCACCTGCGTGACGGCGGTGAAGAGCTGGTTCAGCAGCGTGTCCCGAAGCACGTCGAGTGCCTCCTCGTGCGAGGTGATGCTGCGCACGAGCGCGACGAACCTGTTGCCGCCCGCGCCGTCCCAGCTGGTGACGAACAGGCGCACGATGTTCTCCCCGAGACGTTCGGGGCCGTCGGCGGTGATGTCGGACACCAGGTCCCTGAAGTCGAACGGCACCTGCAACACGGCCTGGGCGAACAAGCCTTCCTTGCTCCCGAACCAGTGCTTGACCATCGCGGGGTCCAGGCCCGCGCGTCGTGCGATGGCCCGCACGGTGGCGCGGTGGTAACCGTGCTCGGCGAACACGGCGCGTGCGGCCTCCAAAAGCGCGGTCCTCGTGTCCTCACCCGCGGGACGCCGCCCCCGCCTGCGAGGCGGGGACTGCTCTGCGCTGCTTCCCTTCCCAGTCGTCACGTTCGCCATCATGTCCCACCACCGACCGTGTCCCTCGCCTTGCGGGGAAGAAAGCCCGGTGACGACGGCACTGTCGTCGGCGGCACAATGAATCCATGGTGACTGCCCAAACTCTCCCCACCGCGGCGCGCGGACTGGGCGAGGTCAGCCCGAGCCGTGAGGAATTCCGGGCACTCGCGCGGGACCGTCGCGTCATCCCTGTGGTGCGGCGGTTGCTCGCTGACGCGGACACGCCCGTGGCGCTGTACCGCAAGTTGGCGGGGGACCGTCCCGGCACCTTCCTGCTGGAATCGGCCGAGAACGGGCAGTCGTGGTCGCGTTGGTCGTTCATCGGGGTCGACAGTCCCGCGGCGTTGACCGTGCGGGACGGCCGCGCGGTGTGGACGGGCACCCCCGTGGCAGGACTGCCCACCGAGGGTGACCCGCTGACCGTTCTCCGGGAAACCGTCGCGACCCTGCACACCGAGCCGTTGCCCGGCATGCCGCCGCTCACGGGGGGCATGGTCGGTTACATCGGGTACGACGCCGTGCGCTGGTTGGAGTGTCTGCCCGAGTTGGCGGAACGTGACATCGACATCCCCGAGCTGACCATGCTGTTGGCCACCGACCTCGCCGCGTTCGATCACCACGAGGGCACGGTGACGCTCATCGCCAACGCGGTGAACTGGGACAACTCGCCCGAGCGGGTGGACGCCGCCTACGACGACGCGCAGGAACGGCTCGACGCGATGACCGAGCGGCTGGCCGCTTCCGCGCCCGCCACCAACGCGGTGTTCTCCCGGCCCGCGCCCGAGTTCACCCGTCAGCGCAGCAAAGAGGAATTCCACGAGGCCGTGCACAAGGCCGTGGAAGCCATCCAAGCGGGTGAGGCGTTCCAGATCGTGCCGTCCCAGCGGTTCGAGATGCGCACGCAGGCCGACGCGCTCGACGTCTACCGCGTGTTGCGCACGTCGAACCCGAGTCCGTACATGTACCTGCTGCGGCTGGACGGGTTCGACATCGTGGGCTCCAGCCCCGAGTCGCTCGTCACGGTGCGCGACGGGCGCGCCACCACGCACCCCATCGCGGGCACCCGGTGGCGGGGTGCCGATGCGGAGGAGGACGCGCAGCTGGCCAAGGACCTCCTCGCCGACGAGAAGGAACGTGCCGAGCACCTGATGCTGGTGGATCTCGGCCGTAACGACCTGGGCAAGGTGTGCCGCCCGGGCAGCGTGCGGGTGGTGGACTTCTTCGCCTTGGAGCGGTACAGCCACGTCATGCACCTGGTGTCGACGGTCACGGGCGAGTTGGCCGAGGACGCCACGGCGTTCGACGCGGTGCTGGCGTGCTTCCCCGCGGGCACGCTTTCGGGGGCCCCCAAGGTCCGGGCGATGGAACTCATCGAGGAACTCGAACCCACGCGCCGCGGTCTCTACGGCGGCATCGTGGGCTACCTGGACTTCGCGGGCGACGCCGACACCGCGATCGCCATCCGCACCGCGCTCATACGGGACGGCGTGGCCTACGTGCAGGCAGGAGGTGGTGTCGTGGCCGATTCCGAGGCCGACTACGAGGACAACGAATCCCTCAACAAGGCGAGGACCGTGCTGTCGGCCGTGGCCGCGGCGAACACCATGGTCCCCGCGAGGGCGGCCGAGTCCGGTGTCTGAGCCCGACAAGCGTCCACTGTGGATTGTCGTGGTGTTGTCGGTGCTCGCCGCGGCGGCCCTGTGGGGTGCTTCGACGCTCACGTGGATCGACGTGCCCGAGGGCACGGTGTTCAACGGCGAACTACGCGACGACCTGGCCGGCGACGACCTGGTGTCGTGGCCCGGTCCTCTCGCGTTGTTGGCGCTCGCGGCGGTGGCGGCGGTCCTCGCGTTGCGCGGTGTCGCCCGCCGGTTGTTGGGCGTCGTGCTCGTCGGGGTCGCGGTGTGGGTGGTGGTGCTCGTGCTGGGCGGTTCGGCTTACGACGTCGACCTGTCCGCAAGGGCGCCCGGATACGATTCGTTGCCAGGCTCGCCCACCAAGGTGTGGTGGGGGCCCGCTTCGGCGCTCGCCGGGGCGGCGTTGCTGGCGATATCCGGCGTGCTGCTCGGATGGCGCGGACACCGCATGCCCCGCATGGGTGCGAAGTACTCCGCACCGGGTGACAGGCGGGAGCGGGCGCGGTCCCGCGATTCCGACACCGACCTGTGGAACGCGCTCTCGGAGGGGGAGGACCCGACTACACGCGATCGTTGATGCCGGTGTTTATGCCTGGCGGACAAGGTGAAACACGACCCGAGGCCGATGCGGGACACTGCGCGGGTTAGCATCGAATCGGCGGGAAGGGGAAGGTTTTTGTGAGCCACCTTGCGAGTGAATCAGCAGCCGTCGTGACTCCCGGTAGGGCCGTCCGGTGAGCGTTCTGGAAGACATCATCGCTGACGTTCGTGCCGATCTCGCCGAGCGCGAGGCGGCATTGCCGTTCGACGAACTCAAGCGTCGTGCCGCCGCCGCACCCGAACCCAGGGATGCCATGGCGGCGTTGCAGGAATCCGGTATCGCCGTCATCGCTGAGGTGAAGCGTCGCAGTCCCTCCAAGGGGACACTGTCGACGATTCCCGATCCGGCGGCGCTGGCGAAGGACTACGAGGACGCCGGTGCACGAGTGATCAGTGTGCTCACCGAGCGTCACCGATTCGGCGGGTCGCTGGCCGACCTCGACGCCGTGCGGGCGGCGGTGGACGTGCCCCTGCTGCGCAAGGACTTCATCGTCAGTCCGTACCAGGTGCACGAGGCGCGACTGCACGGTGCCGACATGGTGCTGCTCATCGTGGCGGCCCTGGAGCAGAACGCCTTGGTGTCGTTGCTCGACCGGGTCGAATCGCTGGGCATGACCGCGTTGGTGGAAGTGCACAACGCCGAGGAGGCCGACCGTGCGCTCGAGGCGGGTGCGTCCGTCATCGGTATCAACGCGCGGAACCTGCACACGCTCGAAGTGGACAGGGACGTGTTCTCCCGGCTCGCCCCCGGACTTCCCATGGACGTCTACAAGGTGGCCGAGTCCGGAGTGCGGGGCCCCGGCGATCTGATGGCGTACGCGGGTCACGGTGCCGACGCGGTGCTGGTCGGTGAGGGTCTGGTCTCCTCCGAGGACCCCAAGGGGGCACTGGTCAAGCTGGTCACGGCGGGATCGCACCCCGCCTGCCCGAGGCCGAGTCGGTGAGCGCGATGAGTGTTGACCAGCAGCGCACCAAGCACGATCCCGACGAGCGCGGGCACTTCGGCCCCTACGGGGGGCGTTACCTGCCCGAGGCGCTGATGGGCGCGTTGGACGAACTCGCGGCCGAGTACGACAAGGCGAGGTCGGACCCCGAGTTCACGCAGGAGTTCGGACGGCTGCTCTCCGGGTACGCGGGCAGGCCGTCGCTGCTCACCGAGGCACCTCGGTTCGCCGAGCATGCGGGTGGTGCACGCATCTTCCTCAAGCGCGAGGACCTCAACCACACCGGTTCCCACAAGATCAACAATGTGCTCGGGCAGGCGCTGCTCACCAAGCGCATGGGCAAGACCCGCGTGATCGCCGAGACCGGTGCCGGCCAGCACGGGGTGGCCACCGCCACGGCGTGCGCGTTGCTCGACCTCGACTGTGTGATCTACATGGGCGAGGTCGACACGCAGCGGCAAGCGCTCAACGTCGCGAGGATGCGGCTGCTGGGTGCCGAGGTGGTCCCGGTACGGACCGGTTCGCGCACGCTGAAGGACGCCATCAACGAGGCGCTGCGTGATTGGGTGACTAATGTGGACACCACGCACTACCTGTTGGGAACGGCCGCGGGTGCGCACCCGTTCCCTCTCATGGTGCGTAACTTCCACAGGGCCATCGGAGAAGAGGCGCGCCGCCAGATCCTGGAGCTGACCGGTCGGCTGCCCGATGCTGTCGCCGCGTGCGTCGGCGGGGGTTCCAACGCCATCGGCATATTCCACGGTTTCCTCGACGATCCCGAGGTGAGGCTCGTCGGTTTGGAGCCCGGCGGAAAGGGGCTCGACAGCGGCGAGCACGGGGCTACCCTCACCCAGGGAAGTCCCGGAACGTTGCACGGCGCGCTGTCGTACCTGCTGCAGGACTCCGACGGCCAGACCATCGAGGCGTACTCGATCTCGGCGGGACTGGACTACCCGGGCGTGGGGCCTGAACACTCGTGGCTGAAGGACAGCGGCCGCGCCGAGTACCGGGCCGTCACCGACGCCGAGGCGATGGACGCGTTCCGACTACTGTCCCGCACCGAGGGCATTATTCCTGCCGTCGAGTCCGCCCACGCGCTCGCCGGTGCGTTGCAGCTGGGTAAGGAGCTCGGGCCGGACGCGCACATCGTCGTCAGTCTCTCAGGACGAGGCGACAAGGACGTGGACACCGCCGCCCGATACTTCAAGCTCGTGGAGGACGTGTGAGCAGGCTCGGCGAGCTGTTCGAGAAGACGAAAGCGGAGCAGCGGGCGGCGCTGGTGGCCTACCTGCCCGCCGGGTACCCGACAGTGGATGCCTCGAAGGAGCTGATGGCCGCGACGATCGACGCGGGCACCGATCTCGTCGAGGTGGGGGTGCCGTACTCGGACCCGGTGATGGACGGACCCACCATTCAGGCCGCGGCCGATACTGCGCTGCGCAACGGCTTCAAGCTCAAGCACCTGTTCGAGGTGGTGGAGTCGGTTTCCGAACGGGGCGGTAGGGCGGTCGTCATGACCTACTACAACCCCGTGTACCGCTACGGTGTCGACGCGTTCGCCCGCGACCTGGCATCGGCGGGCGGACTCGGGCTGATCACGCCGGACCTCACCCCGGACGAGGCGTCGGAGTGGCTGGCGGCGTCGACCGAGCACGGGCTCGACCGGATCTTCTTGGTGGCACCGTCGTCGTCCGACGACCGCATCGCGCTGACCACCAAGGCCACCACGGGCTTCGTCTACGCGACCGCGGTCATGGGTGTCACCGGAGCGCGGGATTCCGTGGGCGCCCACGCGGCCGAGCTGGTGCAGCGCACGCGGCAGCACACGGACTTGCCGGTGGGTGTCGGGTTGGGTGTGCGTTCCGGCGACCAGGCCGCCGAGGTGGCGGGGTTCGCCGACGCCGTGATCGTGGGCTCCGCCCTGGTGGCGAAGGCCGCCGACGGCACCGAACCACTCGCCGAACTCACGGCGGAACTGGCCGACGGAGTCCGTCGCCCGGCGCGGTGACGAAAGCGGAAAGCCCGGAACGTGGTCGTTCCGGGCGGGGCGCGAGGTGGGGCGCGCGACGTCGCGTTACGGTGACTTCGTGAATACCGCCTCAACCCTTTTCCTCGCCAACATTCCCAGCCCGGACAGGGGTGTCTGGCAGATCGGGCCCGTTCCGCTACGCGCCTACGCTCTGTGCATCATCGCGGGCATCGTCATCGCCATCTGGTGGGGCGATCGGCGTTGGGTGCGGCGCGGCGGAACGAAGGGCACCATCGTCGACATCGCCGTGTTCGCCGTGCCTTTCGGGTTGATCGGTGGGCGGCTGTATCACGTCATCACCGACAACCAGTTGTATTTCGGCGAGGGCAAGGACCCGCTGCGGGCGCTCTACATCTGGGACGGTGGTCTCGGCATCTGGGGTGCCATCGCGTTGGGGGCGGTGGGTGCGTGGATCGCGTGTCGCCGCATGGGCATCCCCCTGCCGGCGGTGGCGGACGCCGTCGCACCCGGGATCGTGGTGGCGCAGGCCGTCGGGCGCCTCGGCAACTACTTCAACCAGGAACTCTACGGCGGCCCCACCGATCTGCCGTGGGGGCTGGAGATCTACGAGCGCGTCGACCCGACCACGGGCTTGTTGGACCCGCTGAACGGTGTGGCGATCAGCGACACGCCCATTCAGGTGGTGCACCCGACGTTCCTCTACGAACTGCTGTGGAACCTCGGTGTGGCTCTGCTGGTCGTGTGGGCGGACCGTAAGTTCCGCCTCGGTCACGGCCGCGCGTTCGCCCTGTACGTCGCGGGCTACACGGCCGGTCGGTTCTGGATCGAGCTCATGCGCACGGACGAGGCCAACCACATCCTCGGCCTGCGGGTCAACGTCTGGACGTCGCTTCTGGTCTTCGCCGGTGCGGTGGCCTACTTCGTGCTCGCCCGTCGACGTGGGCCGAGGGAGGCACCGGAGACACTCGCGACTGACCCCGACGGCGCCACCGACAACGACGGTGGGCGCGGCGAGAACGGTGGTGCTGGCGAGGAGGGAAGGAATCCCACCGGCCGTGACGATGGTGTCGGCGGGGTCGGCGGTGAGGTCCCGCGCCGGAGCAGTCACTGACGCCGGTTCAGGACTCCCGGATGGGGGCTACCACCGGGTGGCCGGTGCTGGTGGTGAGCACTTCGACGTTCGCCGTGTAGTGCCGGCGAAGCCGGGAGGCCGTCAACACCTCGTGTCCAGGACCGGTCACGACCACACGGCCACCGTCGAGCAGTAACAGCGTGTCGGCGTACTGCGCGGCGAACGATAGGTCGTGCAGGGTGGTGACTACGGTCGTGCCGTCCTCGGTGCGGAGTTGGTCGAGGCGTTCCAGTAGTACTTGGGCGTGGCCGATGTCGAGGCCCGCCGTGGGTTCGTCGAGCAACAGCAGCCGCGTCCGCTGGGCGAGTACGCGGGCCAGGACGGCTCGTTGTTGTTCACCGCCGGACAGGGTGCCGAGTTTCCGTCCCGCGAGCTCGCCGAGTCCGAGCCGATCCAGCGACTGCCGCACCACATCGAGGTCGGCGGCGCCCTCCCGACCCAGGGGGCCCAGGTGCGGTGTGCGTCCCAGCAGCACGTAGTCGGTGACGGTCAGCCTCTCCGGCAGTACAGGGCTTTGTGCCGCGTAGCCGAGCAGTTCGGCACGCTGTTTGCGGTTCAGCGTGTCGGTGCTTTGACCGTGCAGCGTGATGGACCCGGTATGGGGGAGGAGCCCGGCGATGGCTTTCAGCAATGTGGACTTACCGGCTCCGTTGGGGCCGACGATCGCCAGCCAGCTGCCGGGCTCCAGTGCGGTGGACACGTCGTGCACCATCGGTGTGCCGTTGTAGGCGACGCCGACCTGGTCCAGCCGCAACGCCGTCACGGTGTGTGTCCTTTCGTCGTGCGCAGGACGAGGGCGAAAAACGGTGCCCCGGCGAATGCCGTGACCACTCCCAGAGGCAGTTCGCCGGGCATCGCCGTGCGGGCCACGTAGTCGGCGAGGATGAGGAACACGGCCCCGCCGATCAAAGACAGCGGCACGATCACGCGGTAGCTGGCACCGGCCAGCAATCGCACGATGTGCGGGACCACGATGCCCACGAAGCCGATGAGTCCGCTCACCGCCACGGCGGCCGCCGTGGCCAGCGATGCCGCGCCGAGCAGGACGAGCCGCAGCAGCCCCGGCCGCAGACCGAGGGAGGCTGCCTCGGCGTCACCGAGGGCGAGCACGTCGAGCAGTCGTGCACACGCGCACAGCACGATCGCCGCCACCGCCACGTACGGCAGGGCGAGCCACACGTCGATCCAGCCGCTGACGTTGAGCCCGCCGAGCGTCCACGTGTAGACCTGCTTGAGCGTGTCGGTGTTGAGTTGCTGCACGAACGTCTGAACGGCGGTGAGGAAAGCGGTGACGGCGACACCGGCCAGCAGCAACGTCCCGGTGCCGTGCCCGCCCGACGAACGCCCCAGCAGCCAGCTCAACCCCACGCCGCCGAGCGCGCCGGCGAAGGCCGCCAGAGGGACGGGGCCGATGAACCAGGCGGTCACCGCCGGGGCGAGCACCATCACCAGGGTGGCCGCCATACCCGCGCCCGCGGCTGCACCCAGAAGGTACGGGTCGGCCAGCGGGTTGCGGAACACTCCTTGAAACGCCGCGCCCGCCCCGGCGAGCGCGGCGCCCACGATGCCGGCGAGCAACACGCGGGGAACCCGCAATTCCCACACGATGGCGGCCTCACGTTCGGACAGTGGCGAGGTGGTGCCGGTGACCTGCGCGACGAGCTCGCCGAGGACCCGTTGCCAGCCCAGCTCGCCCGCACCGACCACGACGGCGAACCCGCACACGAGGACCAGGCATACCAGCCCGAGCACGACCGCGCCGGGTTTCAGGCGGGTGGTGACCTCGGGTTCCGCTCGTTGGCGTCGGCGCCGCACCGAGCTTTTCAGCATGATCAGGCGGCCTGCGACACGGCGTCGGCCACGGCCCGGACGAAGTCGACGATTCTCGGCACCCACCGTGACGCGATGTCGTCATCGAGCTCGATCACATGACCGTCCCGCACAGCGCTGAGGGTGTCCCAGCCGGGGCGTTCCGCCACGGTGTCGACGTTCTGGCCGCAGCATTGCGTGTCGGCGAGGAAGATCAGATCGGGATCGGCTTCGAGGATGCGTTCGGCCGACAGTTGGGGGTAGCCGCCGTGCGCGGACGGATCTCCCTGGTCGGCGATGTTGGTGAGGCCGAACAGGTCGTAGACCTGGCCGATGAAGGTCGCCGAGGTCACCGTGTAGAAGCTGGGGTCGAGCTCGTGGTAGTAGTCCAGGCCCTTGCCCGCCTCACCCACGTCGGCGACGAGTTTGTCGATCTCCTCCCGGGTCTGGCGGGCGAGGTCGGCGCCCGCCTGTACGTGTCCCGTGGCTTCGCCGAGGAGCTCGAACTGCGTGTACATGGTTTCGAGAGTCTCCGGCGCGGGCAGGACGAGGGTCGGGACGCCGGTCTTGTCCAATGCCTCGGCGAGTTTCCCGTCGGTGTCCGAATCGACGATCACCAGGTCGGGGTTGTGGCTCGCGATCTGCTCGGGGTCGGGGTTCAGCCCCGACAACGCGGTGCGGGGCGCCTCCTCGGGGACGGTGGACATCTCGTCCACCGCCACCACTTGGTCACCGGCCCCGACGGCGTACAACGTCTCGGTGGTGGCGGGTGACAGTGACACAATGCGCTCGGGACGCTTCTCCAACGTGACGGGGGGAGCGCCCTCGGGCTGCAACTCGACGGGGAAGTCACCGGTTTCCGTCGACTCCCGGGAGGTGTCCTCCTGGCGTTCCGCGCAGGCGGTGAGGGAAAGCACCAGCAGTAACGGAAGGAGCAGCAACCGCAACAACCGTCTGACAGGCAACATCGGACCTCGACTCCTCGGCCGGCGCGGGGGCCGCGCCGAGACCGTCGGGTGGTCGCGGACGCCGTACCTCTGCGCCGGAGGCGGTAGTGGCGTCGCGTGAACACGGGAGGCGACCTGGCTCGGACCCGTCATGAGCCCGGTCTCGGGCCGACTCCGGGCGTCATGACGGGTCCATCACAGTTGCGGCACAGCGCCGGATTCTCACCGGACTTCGCTCCCGCTCACGTCGAATGGCGACACTATCAGGTGAGCTGGGGGTGTATTCGACGGACATCACCGCGCAGAGTGAGCGTGGCCGCCCGTGTGCGCGGACGAGGTCGCTCGACCGGGGGGCGTTATCGGTCGCGGAGAGCCGCCTGCGCCACGCGCTCGTAGCCCTCGGTGAACGGGCGCGTGGCTTCCGCTCGAGCGCGGAGTGTCCGAGCGCTTCCCACACCCCCGACCACGGTGGCGATCAGCAGGACGAGGTCGAGCGAACCGACGAGGACGGCGGCGACACCTCCTTCGGTGAGGGGACGCCAGGCCGTGATGAGCAGCACCATCAGGGTCAGTCCGCATAAGGAGGCGAGAGCGCCGAATCGATAAGCTTTACGCATCAGCGCCTTGTGTCGGGCGCGGGTTTCCTCGAGAGCGGTCTCGGACAACGGGTCCACACCGAATTCGCGGGCTGCTTCGGCCGCGGCCCGGCGAGCGGCGGGATAGCGGCGTAATTCGGACAGCGACGGGCCGGTGATGAAATACGGGTCCTGGCGGTCCACGGCGGTGGTGCCGCGGCGACTGAGCACGAGTCGCACCGTGCCTTCCTCGCGCCGTACCTCGTGTATGCGCCATCCACGTGCCTCGACGATCTCCCGGCACTGCCGCCAGTGTGTGGTCGGTACGTCGCTGATGTCGAGGCGGGCGGTACCACCGAGGTCCGGCTGCAGCCGCCCCACGCGGGCGAGGAAGGCCGCGAACGGTCCGCCGGTGTTCTGGTCCACAGGTTCCCCGCTGTCCGTTTCGGAACCCGGCTGCGAGGTGGCGGGGCTCAGCCGACGCTGGAAGTTGAGTTGACGATCGTTGCGACCGGAGTAGCCGGTCCAGTCGAAGCCGAGTTCGTCGGCGAGCTCCCGAACCTTGTCGTCCTTCACGCCGATGCGGCTGCCGGACAGGATCGACGTGGCCCCGGTCGCGGTTTCGCCCTCCAACAGTTCCTGCTTGACCTGTTCGTAGCGCTTTTCGATCGGTGTCCGGAGCTGTTCCACTACATACGTTCCCGCGAGGACGAAGACGACCAGCACAAAGAAGCAGAGCAAGCCGGAGTAAATCCACAGCGCGGTATCCACGTCATCCTTCCAAGACGCTGCCGATTGTGGTGTGGCCTCCTGCATCGGACCATTCGATGGTCTTGCAGATCTCGGCCATCATCGCGACATAGTCCTCCCAGTCGCGCAGGCATTCGGTGCTCATGGTGAAGAACGCCAGCTCACCGCGACCGGCCAAGGGATGGATCAGCTGCAATTGCCGCACGCGGTGCACGGTCGCCGCCTGCCCTCCCGCAATGTTCGTCGGTGTTTGGAACATCGTCTCGTCCACGACACTGAGGCAGCGGCCGACCGGAAGATCCACCAATTGCGCCTCACTGCGAGGACGATGAGTGCGCAAGGCGTCCATGACTCCTTGCAACGGACGACTTCCAAGGCCACCCGCTTTCTGCACCTATACGATGAACTGCGCCGTGGTCAGAGCGGTGGGATCATGGTCGGAGCGACCCAGGAACGTCGCGGCGTAGAGCACACCTTCCGCGAGCATCCGTCCCACCACGTACTGATTCGCCATCAGCACGTGGAGTTTTTGCTCGTCCGTGAGTTGCGGCAGTGACTCGACCAGTCGCCGATGTAGCTTTTCGGCGCGTTCAGCCGGTTCGGCCGTGAGATCGACGGGCACGAATTCGCGAGGTAAAGCGAATCGCAGAGGAAACGTACGGTCAGTGTTGAGTGCCGTGTCCGTGCTCACAGGATCGCTTCCTTTTCTGGCGCCTTCGCGGTCATCCCAGCGCCTTCACGAAGCTGGACAGTGACGTACCGAGCCCCTTTATCCCGTCCAACCCTTCGCCCCAGGTTCCGACCGTGGAGCCGCCTGCCGCGCCCCCCGAGACCCAGCCTGTGGCGTTCTTAACGTCTTCCGTGGTGTCATTGCCGATGAACAGATCGGCGGCCACCGGGGCTTGAAGACCAAGATTGACGGTGCTCTGGGACGCTTTTGCGATAATTCCGGCGTCGCCTCCGATGAGGTCGGACGTTCGATTTCCCCACCACTTGAACATTTCCGCCGGTTTTGCGACTGTGCCCGCTTCCTGCAGAAATACCCGGGTACCCGTGCCGGCGGCAGTGCCCAGGCCTTCGACCATCTGGAAGGTATCGGTGGCTGCGGAGAACCCCTTCGTCGCCGCACCAACACCCGGCACCAAGCCGAGGACATCGGTGCCAAGACCGCCCCAGGCGTTTATGTCCGTCCACTTGCCTTCGGCCACCATCTCACCGCAGTGAGCGGCCAGTGCGACACCACCGGAGATCAGTGCGATCGGCCCCGTGATCGGGGCCAGACACGGGATGAAGGACAGCGCGCCGGCTACGGCCGAGATCATGCCCGCGACGTCGCCGATGGGTCCGAGGTTACCCAGCACCCATTCGCCTGCTGCGCTGAGCGCGTCGCCGATGGCCTCGAACATCCCTTTGTCAGGAGCGTGCTCGGCCGCACGGTTCAACGCCTCGGCGCACTTCCTGGCGTCGTCCTCCCACGTGTCCTGAAGATTACGAGCTTGTCGTCGGATCTCCTCGACGCTGCCCCAGGCCCGGTCGGCTTTTCCACGAGCTTCGGCCGCGGCGTCGGCCCTGGACTGGAGCTCCTGGCGAGCTGCTTCCGCAGAGGAGGGATCACCGGGGTCGTAGGCGATCGACACGTTGGCCTTGGCCGAAGCCTCTTGGGCCGCGGCATCCGCCTTCTCCGCTGCTTCGACAGCCTTACGTGCCTCTTCCTCCAGTTCGGCGGCGCGTTTCTGGTGGGTCTCGAGCCGGTCGGCCCAGGTGTCGAGCGCCTTCCCCGCGTTCTTCAGGGAGATATGCGCGTTCTCCACGTACTCGGGCAGGTCCCCGATCCGGTCGGCGAACGCCTTGGCCGCCTCTCCCGTCCAGACGTCCTTCTTGCCCTGGATGGATACCAGGACATCGTGGGCTTCCCGGGCGTAGATGCCGGTGTCGGTGGCCTGTTGAGCGAGGTCGCGAACCGAGGATACGTTCCCCGGAGCTGGATCGAAACCCAGGTTTGGGTACTTGTTGTCACTCACGAGTTCTGTGTCTCTGCAGCTTCGAGGTTGTCCGCCATCTTCGAAAGGCTCTCTCGGAGATCGCTTTCCACCTCGGCATAGGCTTTTTTGGCCTGATCCAGGCCGTCGCGGATCTCGCTCACAGCCTCACGGAGCTGTTCGAGTCCTTCCTCCCAATCGGCACGGAAGTCGGCGAGCGCCTCGTCAAGTTGTTTCGGCCCGATGGAATCGGGGCCGATGTCCTTCATGCGTTTCGTCGCGTTCTCGACGTTCTCGATCGTGCGGTCGAGGTTCTTCCCCAGCGCGTCGAGGCCGCCGATATCGACGGTGAAATCGGTCATGATTCGTTCCCCCAGCGTTCGGGGGACTGTATCGGTCGGTGGAGACGGCGCATAACCGGGATGGTGCGCCACGGGCGGCTCGGTGATGTGAGGCGTTGCTCACTGCCCTCGGGATGATGGCCGGACGCCGATTCGTATGCTGGGTTGCGTGAATTGGACTGTTGACGTCCCCATCGACGCCCTGCCCTCGCTGCCGCCGCTGCCTGCCGAGATGCGCAAGCGCCTGGACGACGCGCTGTCTCGCCCCGCGGCGCAGCAGCCCGAATGGCCCGACGCGGAGGCGGTCTCCCGGGTCCGGACGGTGCTGGAGAGCGTACCGCCGATCACGGTGCCCGCGGAGGTCGACCGCCTACGCGAACGGCTCGCCATGGTCGCGCGCGGCGAGGCGTTCCTGCTCCAGGGCGGTGACTGCGCGGAGACGTTCGAGTCCAACACCGAACCCCACATCCGCGCCAACCTGCGCACGTTGCTGCAGATGGCCGTGGTGCTCACCTACGGCGCGAGCCTTCCGGTGGTGAAGGTGGGCCGCATCGCGGGGCAGTACGCCAAGCCGCGTTCCAACAACACCGACGCCCTCGGGCTGCCGGTCTACCGGGGCGACATCGTCAACTCGCTCGCCCCCGATCCCCAACTACGCGTGCCCGACCCTGGGCGCATGATCCGCGCCTACGCCAACGCGGGTGCCGCGATGAACCTCGTGCGCGCGCTGACGGGCGCCGGCATGGCCGACCTGGCCCAGGTGCACGCCTGGAACAAGGACTTTGTGCGCACCTCACCCGCGGGGGAGCGGTACGAGGCGCTGGCCGCGGAGATCGACCGGGGCCTGCGGTTCATGGCGGCCTGCGGGGTCAGCGACCAGTCGCTGCACTCCACCGAGATCTTCGCCAGCCACGAGGCGTTGCTGCTCGACTACGAGCGCGCCATGCTCCGCCTCGACGACCCCGCCTCCGACGACCCGTCGCTGTACAACCTGTCGTCGCACTTCCTGTGGATCGGCGAGCGCACCCGCCAGCTCGACGGCGCGCACATCGCCTTCGCCGAACTGGTGTCCAACCCGATCGGCATCAAGATCGGGCCCACAACCACGCCCGAGCAGGCCCTGGAGTACGTGGAGCGCCTCGACCCGAAAAACGAGCCCGGCAGGCTCACCCTCATCTCCCGGATGGGCAACGGCAAGGTGCGTGAGGTGCTGCCTCCCATCGTCGAGAAGGTCGAGGCATCCGGGCACAAGGTCATCTGGCAGTGCGACCCGATGCACGGCAACACGCACGAGTCGTCGAACGGCTACAAGACCCGGCACTTTGACCGCATCGTCGACGAGGTCCAGGGCTTCTTCGAAGTGCATCGCAAGATCGGCAGCTACCCGGGTGGCATCCACGTCGAGCTCACCGGTGAGAACGTCACCGAATGCCTGGGCGGTGCGCAGGACATCTCGGACCTCGACCTGTCCGGCCGTTACGAGACGGCGTGCGACCCGAGGCTGAACACGCAGCAGTCGCTGGAGCTGGCGTTCCTCGTCGCCGAGATGTTGCGCGCCTGAGGACGACGGCCGGGCCGTCAGGGGCAGTGCTGGAGCAGCGCCGCCATCGACTTGGTGACGGCGTCGGCGAGTGAGCCGACGCCACTCACGGCGTCCCCTCCGGTGTGCAGGCCGATGTGCACCCCGTCCCGGTATGTCGAGACGGCACAGGCGACCGATTGGTGAGGGGCCAGCGGCACCACGGGATACACCTCGCACAAGGCAGCGCCGTCGAGGGTCAACGGCATCCCCGGTAACGGCACGTTGGTGACCACGGTGTCGAACAGCAGGGGCGCCGCGTGGGCGACGGTGCGTGTGGCCAGCCGGTGCACCGCGCCCGGAAGCCGCTCGGCGAGCACGGGTAACGCTCCCGGACCACGCCAGGGTCCCGCCTGTTTGTTGCGGTTCATCGCCTCGGTCACCGCGTGGAGCCGGTCGACCGGCGACTCCAGGTCGACCGGTAGTTCGCATAGATATCCCGACAGGGCGTTGCCGCCCGCCTGTTCACCGCGCCGCCGCCGCATGCCGACGGGAATCAGTGCGCGAAGCGGGTGCACGGGATCGTCGTTGCGGTTCGTCAACCACTCGCGCAGCGCCCCGGCCATGAGCGCGAGCACGACGTCGTTGGTCGTGCCGCCGTGGGCCCTGCGCACCCGCCGGATGTCACCGAGATCGAGCCGCACGAACCCGAGCCGCCGTCGAGTCGAACACGTGGTCACCGTCGGCGACAACGGGAACGGCCTCGCCGCCCGCAGCATCGCCCCGGCGATACCGGCCGTCTCGACGGCGTTGCCGACGACTTGCTCGACGGTCGCGCGGGTGTCCCGCCACAGCGCCCGCAGCGGCGAGTCGTCCGCGGCGTCGGCGGGCGACATACGCGGCGCGGGACGGGAGATCGATGTCTCGTCGAGCAGCCCCAACACCAGCTCGACCGCGCCCGCACCGTCACACAGAGCGTGGTGGAACTTGACGAGCAACGCGAAACGTTCTTCCGGCAACCCTGTGACGAGCTGAACACTCCACAACGGACCGCTCGTGTCTAACGGGGCCGCGAGCCAGCGTGAGGCGTGGGCGGTGAGCGGATCGGCTCCCTCGCTCGTCAGGCGGTGGACGCTGATGTGGGAGGACGCGTCGAAGCCCGGATCGACCTCCCAGCAAGCGCCCCCGGTGAGTTCGGTGCGCACCCGTCGCCGCAGCCGTGGCAACGCCTCGGCCCGCTGCGCCAGGAGCGCGGCGAGCCGGTGTACATCGGGATCCCGCGCCGAGAACAGCGCGACAGCACCCAGGTGCATGGGGGTCGCGGGGCCGTCGATACACAGGAAGGCGATGTCCAGGGCGCTGAGCCGGTCGGCTGGCATCGGCGGTCTCTTTCGAAAAGTCGGTGACGTGGTTCGCCGCCCTCACGAGGGGATGCGGGGACAGCGGCACCACACTCATCTTCGGCCACGCCCCGCCCCGCCGCAGTCCGTCGTGACGTGGGCACGCGTAGAACGCGCGATCAGGGGATCACCGACAGGCTGACCGTCGAACCGGGTTCGACGAATTCACCGCCGTCGGGGCTCTGCTCTATCACCAAACTGATGGGACCGCGCGATTCCTCGGCCTCCACCTTGAAGCCCGCGTCGCGGAGGATCTCCACGGCTTTCTCGGTCCGACGTCCCACCACGGACGGCACTTCCACCGCATTGGACACAAACACCCCGACACGACTGCCCTGCTCGGGTGTGCTGCCGTTGCCGGGATCGGTGCGTACGACGTGGCCGGGGCGCACGCCCGCGGAGAACTCCTCACCGGCTTCGTAGGGTTCGAACCCCGCGTTCCGCAATGCCTGGAACGCCTCGTCCCGGGACATGCCGTTGACGTCGGGCACCGGTGTCGGCGGCGGCCCCTTCGACCGCACGATGGTCACGGTGTCGCCGACGTTGGCCTGGGTACCCGGTTTCGGTGCCAGCGTGACCACGGCGCCCTCGGGCACCTCGGCGTCGTAGGCGTCGGCCTCCTCGTCCAGCCGGGGTTCCAACTGCATGTCGCGGATGGCGCGTTCGGCCTCCTCGACGGAAGCGCCCGCGTGGACGTCGGGCACCACGGGCTTGCCCAGGGAGAGCACCACGGTCACCTCGTCACCCTGCAACGCGCGCGAGCCGTCGTCCGGGTCACTGCGGATCACCGCGCCTGCCGGGGTGGTGTTGTGGCGCTCCTCGGTGAACACGGGGGTCAGTTCCGCCTGCCGTAACGCTGCCTCCGCCTCCTGTCGGCTCATCCCGGCGAGCGAGGGAACGTCGACGTAGCGGCCCGCGGAGAACCACCACACGCCGGCGCCGATTCCACCCAGCAGAACCAACACCACCAACGCCAGGACCGCGAGCGGTGGGCGGCGGCGTGTCGGAGCGTCTGCCGGACCGTCCCGCTCGGCGTCGAGTCGCTGCGAGTTCTCGACCGCGCCGCGCGGTAGAGCCTGCGTACCGCGGGGGCCGGCTACCGGGTTCTCGGTGACGGCGGGTATGGCGGGCACGGTCAGTTCCGAGACCGTCTCGGTGGGCGCGTTCCGCGAGGCATGGGAATGGCCGGGGGAGGTGACCACCGGGATCGGAACAGTGGACACGCCGAGTTCGGACCTCACCCGGCCTAGTTCCGCCAGAAGCGCCTCGGCGTCGGCGGGGCGTGCCTCGGCGTCACGCCGAGTGGCCCGCAACACGAGATCGTCGAGTGCCGAGGGCAACTCCGGTACCGCGGCGCTCGGCGCGGGCACATCGTCGTTGACGTGGCGGTAGGCCACCGACAGTGCCGTGTCACCGCTGTAGGGAACCTGACCGGTGAGCATCTCGTACAGCAGGATGCCCGTTGAGTAGACGTCCGACTGTGCGGTCGCCGCGCCCGTCGTGACCTGCTCGGGGGACAGGTACGCGACCGTGCCGAGGATGACGCTCGCACTGGTGGTGCCGGTGCTGGCCACCGCGCGGACCAGGCCGAAGTCGGCGACCTTGGCGACACCGCCCGTGTCGCCGGCCGGGCCGATGAGCACGTTCTCGGGCTTGATGTCGCGGTGCACCAGACCGGCCGCATGGGCGGCGGCCAACGCCGAGGAGACCTGTTCGGCGATGGTGAGGGCCAGTGGGACGTCGAGCCGCCCCCGCTCGTCGAGCAGGTCCCGCAGGGTACCGCCGTCCACGAGTTCCATCACCAGGAAAGCTCTGGGGTTCTCCGGACCCGTGGAGGTGTCGAAGCCCTGATCATGCACCGCGACCACGTGCGGGTGGTGCAGCCGGGCCGCCGCTCGGGCCTCCCGCTCGAACCGGTCGACGAACGATCGGTCGCCCGCGAACCGCGAGTCCATGACCTTCACGGCGACCGGCCTGTCCAATCGGGTGTCGACCCCGCGATACACCGATGACATGCCACCTCGGGCGATGAGGTCCTCGACGCGATACCGCCTGTCGAGGAGTGCGCCGGCGAGGCTGGGTTCGGTGCGTGTCACAGCGGTCGTCCTACGGTCGGGTCTGTTTGGAAACCGATGAGCACCCATGGTGACGAAGTGGAGAAGGGCGCTCTCTCGGGCGCCCCGATTATGGCAAGGTGGGGTACGTGAGTGCGATTCCAGTCGCTGACGACGTACTTGGCCCCGACGTTGCTGTGTTGACCGTCGCCGAAGTGGCGAAGACGATCGGGTCGTCGGAGAACAAGATCCGGCAGATGCTGCGGGACGGCCACCTGATCGCAGTACGCCGGAACGGCGAACTCCTCATCCCCGCCGACTTCGTCAACGCAGGTGGTGCGATCAAGGGCCTGCCCGGAACCATCACGGTGCTGTCCGACGCCGGGTTCAGCCGGACCGAGATGTTGCGATGGTTGTATTCGGAGGATGAGACACTGCCCGGTTTGACGCCGGTCAACGCGTTGCGGACCAATCACGGCACCGAGGTCAAGCGGCGCGCGCAGGCGATGGCTTTCTGACGGCCGTTCCGAAAAACAAGACACGGGCACCGCGCGTGAAACGCGCGGTGCCCGTTGCTCGGTTTCAGTCGAGATTCGACCTCAGTACGGGCAGGTCGAGCGGTACTCCTCGATCGAGCGGTCGCTTGGGTTGGGGCAGAGGAACTGGCTGTAGCGGGTGTCCTCGTCCACGAACCGCTTGAGCCACGAGATCGTGTACTTCGCGATTGTGGTGTTGGGCAGGTTCGGCGCGAAGTGAGTGGCGCCGTCCAGCTCCATGTACGCCTTCTCCAACGAGTCCGGCAGACTCTCGTAGAAAGGCTTGGCGTGGGTCCGCACCGACGCGATGGTGTCGCGCTCCGCGCCGATGATGAACGTCGGCACCTGGACCTCGCCCCAGGTCTTGTCCAGGTTCCACGGAGTCAGGGGGATGGACGCCTTCAGCGACGGCCGGTCCACGGCCGCCTCCAGCGAGCCGCCACCGCCCATCGAGTGACCCATGACCGCGAGACGGTTCGGGTCGAGGCGTTCGCGGACGTCGCTGTCACTGCGCTCCACCAGGTAGTCCAGCGCGGCCAGCAGCTGGTCACCGCGCTGCCCCGGCTGGTCGAGACGCGTGTTGGTGTCGATGGTGAACACGATGAAGCCCTGTGAGGCGATGCGCTCGCCGTACCACGACATGCTGCCCTCGTCGGCGGTGAAGCCGGGGGCGACGGCGACGGCACCGAAAGTGCCTTCGCTGGTGTCGGTGGGGTAGTAGATCGTCCCGCCGCCGAAGCCCGGGGCCAAGACGGACACCCGCTCCTCGTCCACCCGGAACGGGCCACGGATGGCCTCGATACTGTCCTCGGTCGGGTCGGGGCCGCGTTCGTAGGGGTTGTCCTGGGCTGTGGAGACCTCAGCTCCCGCCACGCCGCCCGCCGCACCGACGAGCACGGCCAAAGCGGCGGTCATCGCGCCGATCGCTCGCGCCATCGAGGCGCGGGCGCCGGTGCCCGCCTGCCTGCGAATTCGCACTGCGTCGCTCCTTTACGTCCGGAAAGTCCAGGCAACTGAGTCGCTACCTGCGTTCGCCCAATGACGAACAGTGATGATTCTGGCCGGATCGGAGCGGCGTAACATCGGTAGAATCACCAGTTATTACCGGCGGGTAGGCAGGCGGGTCGGCCGGTTCTCACCGGAAGAGGGCCGCCAGTTGCACGCGCGAACGCACGTCGAGCTTGGCGAAGATGTTGCGCAGGTGGTGGTCCACCGTGCGATGGCTGATGAACAGCTGCGTGGCGATCTCCTTGTTGGTGGCGCCGTCGGCCACGAGCTGCGCGATACGTTCCTGTTGCGGGCTCAGTCCCCGGGACAGGTTGGGTTTGCCCCGGCCCGGATGACCGCAGGCGCGTAGTTCCTGCGACGCCCGTTCCACCCAGTGCGTGGCACCGAGGTCGTCGAACAGCTGGACGGCTTCCCGCAAGAGCTCGCGAGCCTGCTTGGGCCTGCGGGAACGCCGCAGGTGCGAGGCGTACAGCAGCTCGGTGACGGCCAGATCGTAGGGCGCGTCGGCCTCGCGGTGGAGTCGGATCGCCTCGGCGAACCGCGCCTGCGCTTCACCGTCCTGCTCGGCGAGCAAGGCGTGACAGCGATGGGCCAACGCGACCCGGGCGGTACCTCCCGTGGTGTTGGCCCACTGTTCGAACGTCACCAGGGAACGCCGGGCCACGTCCTTCTCACCGCAGCGCACGGCCGCCTCCACGAAGTGCGGCACCGCCATCACCCGCAGCGGCGCGCAGTGCCGGGACCGGCCCACCGCCATCCGGCGGAACCGGTCGAAGGCGTCGGCGGGGCGGTCGTGGGCGAGGTCCACGCAGGCCGCCGCCCAGGTCGCCAGCGCGCTCGGGCGGCCCAACCCCCGTTCGACGAGTTCGGTGTCCGCGGCTCGCAGCCTCTCCAAGGCGGTTTCCTGGTCGCCTTGCAACGCGGCCAACATGGCGAGCACCGTGACATGGTCGACGGCCGAATTGGACTGCCCCAGCGAACGCGCGACCTGCAGGCCCTCCAACGAGGAGGCGGTCGCCGTGGAGAGTTGTCCGGACAACAACGCCGACAGCGCTGCGTACACCAGGGCCCACGGCACCCCGGACTCGTCACCACGGGCACGAGCACACACGACGGCCTGGAGCGCAAGGTCGCGGGACCGTTCGGCGTCGCCGAGGGTGAAAGCGGCCTGGCTCGCGAGGGTTTTCGCGATCGGATCGAGGGTCGTCTCGCCGAGTTCGACGAGGCTGCGCAGCGGTGTGGCCGCAGCGCTGTGCTGACCCCGGAAGGTCGCCGACATGGCGGTGAAATGCTCACGCACCACTCGCGTGACCGGCCATTCCTCCGGACCACAGAGGAGGGCGGCGTCCTCGGCGGTGAGGCAGTAACGTGCGTTGTCGCCCGCGACGAAGCTCGCCTCACCCGCCAACATGAGCGTGGTCGCGGCGAGTGCGCGGTGGGTGGGGGCCAACTGTCGCGCGGTGGAGGCCAACTCGGTCGCGGCCACGGACGGGTCACCTCGGCGCAGCTCGATCTCGCCCGCCAATCTGCTGACCCGTGCGCCGAGATCACCGTCAGCGAGTGGGGCGGCGAGTCGCAACGCGGTGCGAGCCCGCTGGGGGCGGCCGGAGGCCCAGTGGTCCGCGGCCGCTGCCACCAGGCGACGAGCGCGTTCCGTCGTGTCCGACGACAGGACGGCCGCTCGTTCGCTCGCCGCGGCGGCCGTGGAATGGGCGGCGGCGGCACGGGCCCGCTGCGCGACGTCGTCCAGGTTCGCCACGAGATCCGGAGCGGGTGCCATGGCCGTAGCGGCCCGATGCCACACGGCCCGATCGCGGTCGCCGACGGCCTCGGCCACCTGGGCCACTCGGTGGTGCGCTCTCGCGATGTCCTGCGGTGTCAGGGCGGCGAGTACCGCGGAGGGCACGATGTCAGCCGCGGTGCGGATCGTGTCGCCGTCGAGCACCACCAACCCCGAACGGGTGGCCTCGGCCAGGGCTTCCTCGTGACTGTGAGGGAGCACGAGGTAGGTGAGTTGCTCGTCGAAACCCTCGGACATCCCGGCGAGCGCCACCACCTCGCGCGCCTGCGCTGACAAGGCCGACAGGCGGTGTCCGAGCGTGCGGCACAGTCTTCCCTCTGGAGGAGGCGACGAGGGAGGGACCGCTCTGCCGCACAAGTGGTCCGGTGTCAGGCTATCGGCGAGCTCGACCAGCGCAAGAGGGTTGCCGTGACCGACGTCCAGGAGTGGGTCGGCGAGGTCGTGGGACAAGGACGCGCCGAGCCGGTCACGCAGCAGCGCGTGCGCGGCTTCGTCGCCCAGCCTGCCGAGTCGCAGCCGGGGCAGTTCGCCCCATACCGACGTCTCCGTGTCCGCATCCGGATCGGCCGTGCAGTCGACGGTGAACACGAAGACCACGCAGGCGTGGTGCGCGCGGCGAGCGGCGAACGTGAGAGCGGACAGGGACGCGTCGTCCAGCAGGTGAGCCGAGTCGACACAGCACAGCACGGGCTGTTGTCGCGCGGCCAGATCGAGTAGCGCGGAGACGGCCGCCGGTACCGCGAGCGAACCGGTGCGCCCACCATCGTCGTCGGGAAGCCCCCACACCGGTCGCAACGCGCGGGCCCGGTCCTTCGGTAGGAGCGGCACCAAGGCCTCGAGTGGTCGCAGAAGCTGCTCGATACCGGCGAAACGGACGGTGGATTCGGCCGCGCTGCCCTCGGCCCGGAGCACCCGGAACCCTTCGGCGCGCTCGACGAGCGCACCGAGCAGGGTGGTCTTGCCTGTCCCCGGGGCCCCCACGAGGACCATTCCGGCGCCTCTTCGGCCGGAAGTGTTGTCGAGAAGCCCGGTCAAAGTCGCGAGTTCACGATCCCGCCCACGCACCGGGTACGCGGACGTGTCATCCCACACGGCGAGCATCTCGACAGTGTCGCTCCTTGATCACCGCGCGGGAAGACGTCCGATCGGGAATCTACCGATCAGCCGTTCCGACGGTCCCGCCACGCCAGCCACTCCCGCAGCTGGCCGAGGTCGTAGTCGGGGCCGCTGGCGCTCACCGTGAACAGCGTGATGCCGAGATCCGCCAGTTGATCACCGTTCTCGGACGGCGAACCCGACGCGCCGACGGAGAGTTCGATCTCCGCCGGGTCGCGGCCCACGTCCGCGCAGTGTTGTTCGAGGATCCCGATCTTCCGTCGAGCCACTTCGACGTCGCCCCAGCTGTGCCAGATGTCGGCGTGCCGAGCCACCAGCCGCAGTGTCTTCTTCTCCCCGCCGCCGCCGATGAGCACGGGAATCTTGCGCGTCGGTGCCGGGTTGAGCTTCTCGAACCGCTGCTCGATTCGGGGCAGGGCGTTGCCGAGGTCGGCGATCCTGCTGCCCGCCGTGCCGAACTCGTAGCCGTACTCCACGTAGTCCTTCTCGAACCACCCGGCCCCGATACCGAGGATGAGCCTGCCTCCGCTGATGTGGTCCACAGTGCGGGCCATGTCGGCCAGCAGCTCGGGATTGCGGTAGCTGTTGCAGGTCACGAGCGCGCCGATCTCGACCCGGGACGTCGCCTCGGCCCAGGCGCCCAGCATGGTCCAGCACTCGAAGTGCTTGCCCTCGGGATCACCGCTCAACGGGTAGAAGTGATCCCAGTTGAAGACGATGTCCACCCCGAGCTCCTCGGCCTCCGCCACCGCCCGGCGGATATCGCCGTAGTCGGCGTGTTGCGGCTGGAGCTGTAACCCGATACGGATCAGCCGTCCTGTCGTGGTCGTCATGTTCTCCGACCTTACTGGCGTGCGAAGTGGACGGCGCGGTTCGACGCGGGCTCGCCCTCCGGCGGTGGACGTCAGGACGTTCTGCGAGTCGCTCGGTCCGCGAGTTCGACGAGCCGTTGCGCGGCGGGTTCGGCGAGGGAAGCCTTGCGGAGTGAGGACAGCGCGTTGTCGGTCATCGCCTCGATCCGGCGTTCCACTTCGGCCACCGCGCCGACGTCGACGAGCACTTGCCGCACGTCGTCCACTTCCGCGTCGGTCAGTTCCACCTCGCCCACCGCTTCGGCGATCACTTTCCGCTCGTTCTCCCGGCCCTGCCGCTCGGCGTAGTCCAGGCCGAGCGCCAGCAGCAGGGTGCGCTTGCCTTCGCGGAGGTCGTCCCCGGCGGGCTTACCGGTGACGGACGGATCCCCGAACACACCGAGCAGGTCGTCCCGAAGCTGGAAGGCGACCCCGAGTTCACCACCGAAGTCCAGCAGCGCGTCGATGAGCTCGCGGTCGGCTCCGGCGAGCGCGGCCCCCAGGTGGAGGGGCCGCTGCACGGTGTAGGCGGCGGTCTTGAGCCGGTCGACCCGCAGCGCGGCCTCCGCGGAGGTGTCCCCGGTGGCCTGCGTGTGGACGTCGAGGTACTGCCCGGCCAGGACCTCGGTGCGCATGGCCCGCCACGCGGGACGCGCGGCCGCGACCGTCGCGTGAGGCAGACCGCATTCGGCGAACATGTCCTCGGCCCAAGCCAACGCCAGATCCCCGATGAGCACGGCGGCGGCCCGCCCGAACGCTTCCGCCGAGCCGAGCCAGCGCTCTCGGGTGTGTCGAGCAGCGAAGGCCACATGCACGGTGGGTGAGCCACGGCGAGAATCCGAGGAGTCGATGACGTCGTCGTGGATCAGCGCGCACGCCTGGATCAGCTCCAGGCTGGCCACGGCTCGGAGCACTCCCTCGGCCTCGTCCGAGTCCGGAGCGCCACCCGCGCCGCGCCATGCCCACCAGGCGAAAGTGGGTCGTAGCCGCTTGCCGCCTCCGAGCACGAAGTCGCTCAAGGTGGACACGGCCGGGCCGAACGTCGGCTCGACGCGGAGAATCGATTCCCCGGCTTGGTGGAGGAAGTCGCTCAGCACGCGCTCGAGCTCGGACGGCAGGTCAGCGTCGAAGACGGGCATACCTCCATCGTCCCAGGCGGGCATAAATCGATGTCACCCATATGCATGAAGGGGGTAGCGTGCCGGCATGAGCGTCCACAAGATCAGCGACCAGTTCGTCGACGACTACGCCGCAGCGGAACCCATCCTGGCGACCTACATCGGCGTCGGCGACCACGATGACCAGCTCACTGACTTCTCACCCGAAGGACACGCGGCGAGGGCTGCGATCCAGCGCAGGGCCTTGAACGACATGAAGGCCGCGGAACCGGCCGACGACGGCGAGCGGGTGGCCAAGGCAGTCTTCATGGAGCGGATCAGCAACGAGTACGCGATCCACGACGCTGGGCTCGACATCGCGTCGCTGAACACCATCGCCAGCCCCGTGCAGGACGTGCGCGAGGTATTCGACCTCATGCCTACGGACACGCCGGAGCACTGGGAGACGATCGCCGCCCGGATGTCCCAGGTGCCTTCCGCGCTCGACGGTGTGCGGGCCTCACTGTTGGCGGCGTCCGAGGCGGGCAGGGTCTCCGCGCTGCGGCAGGTCACCAAGGTGGCCGAACAGGCCGACTACTGGGCGGGAATGAGCGGTGGAACGGGCTACTTCGACAAGCTCGTCGCCGGTGCCGGCGGCGTGGAAGGTGTTTCCGACACCCTGAAGCAGAAGCTGCGGAACACGGCGCGTGAGGCGCAGGAGGCGTACGCCGAACTGGCCGGTTTCCTGCGGGCCGAACTCGCCCCCAAGGCCCCCTCGAAGGACGCCGTCGGCGAGGAGAACTACCGGCTGTGGTCCCGGTACTTCCTCGGCGCCGACCTCGACCCGCGTGAGGCGTACGAATGGGGGTGGGAGGAATTCTTCCGCGTGGAGCGGGAGGCCAAGGAGGTCGCGAACCGCATCAAGCCCGGCGCGACGCTGGCGGAGGCCGCCGCCGCTCTCGACGCCGACGCCCGGTACAAGGTGCACGGCCAGGCCCGGTTCGAGGAATGGATGCAGAACCTGTCGGACGAGGCGCTGTCGGCGTTGAGCGGCACGCACTTCGAGACCTCCGACCGGCTGCGGGCCCTGGAATGCAAGATCGCGCCACCCGGGGGACACGTCGGCGCGTACTACACCGGTCCGAGCGAGGACTTCTCCCGGCCGGGCCGGATGTGGTGGTCGGTGCCCGCCGACAAGGAGGAGTTCTCCACGTGGCGGGAGGTCACCACCGTCTACCACGAGGGCGCCCCGGGGCATCACTTGCAGATCGCGACGGCGGTGCAGGAGCAGTCGCTGAACCGGTTCCAACGGCTGCTCGCCTCGACCTCCGGCCACGCCGAGGGTTGGGCGCTCTACGCGGAGCGGCTGATGCGGGAGCTGGGTTTCCTCTCCGACGACGGAGACCTGCTGGGCATGCTCGACGCTCACCTGTTCCGCGCGGCACGGGTGATCGTGGACATCGGCATGCACCTGGAACTGGAGATCCCGGCGGGCACGGGTTTCCACGAGGGCGAGCGCTGGACCCCGGAACTGGGCCTGGAATTCATGCTCACCCGCACGATCACCGATGCCGAACACGTGCACGACGAGATCGACCGTTACCTGGGCTGGCCGGGGCAGGCGCCCTCCTACAAGCTGGGCGAACGGCTGTGGCTGCAGGCCCGCGAGGACGCCCGTCGTCACCAGGGTGAGGTGTTCGATCTCAAGGACTTCCACACCAAGGCCCTGCGGCTGGGAGGCATGGGTCTGGACACGCTCAAGGAGCAGCTCACGGCGCTGATGTGAGCGGGTCGACGGAAAGGAGCCGGAAAGGCCGCCCGACACCCGAAGGCCTTTCCGGCTCACTTCCCGGTGAGACGCAGGGACTCCTGCTCGTCGGCCCGCTGCAACGCGTCGTACGGGGTGGCCAACCCGTCGCGGATCACCCGTCCGAGAGTGCGGAACCGGTAGCTCAGCAGCCCGATCGACAGTGCCACGTACACGGCGCTGAGCACCGCGATGATGACGCGGTCGACTTCCGTGGGCAGCACGATGCTGGTGATGAACTGGGTGAGGAACAGGACGAGCAGCACCGTGGCCCACCGCGCCGTCATCGTCAGCGACACCAGGATGGACACGGCGAACAGCGACTGTGCGGCGGTGAGCATCAGTTCGAAGCGCTGGTGCGGGTCGATCGGAAGCCCGTCGAAGGAGCCGCTGGAGACGGCGAAGACGAGTGGGATGGTGCCCACCAGCAGGGTCCACTGGTTGACCTTGCTGGAGATCAGTGTCCCGAGCGAGGAACTGGCGTGCAGTTTCCACGCGAACAGGCACGCGACGATCAGTTCCGGTGACTCGCTGGCCAGCGGCGCGACCCACTGCACGAGCAGGAAGTGGTCGATCCCCAGTTCGGTGCCCGTCTCCACCAGGTTGTGGGCGAAGTGTTCGGCGGTCGCGAGGATCACCACGGCGGCGTAGCCGAACATGAAACCGTAGAGCCAGCGCCGTGCCGACTTCGAGTGCGAGCCGACCCATGCCGAGGTGCCCGTGAGGTCGGGTTCCTCAACCGGCGCCTTCGCCAACCGCAACGCGTACGCCACGAACAGCGACACCAGCACCGCGGCGTCCACCAGCGTCAACGAGTGCCGCAGCGGGAAGTGCAGCGAGTACAGGGTCGCCGCTCCCAGGAAGACGAGCTCGACCGACATGCGGCGCGGCAGTTTCACCCAGCCGACGTGGGTGGACGGGGTGCTCGTCCTGCCGTGGCGCCGTGCCCACAGCACCGCCAGCGTCGCCACGAGCACCACCAACGGCCAACCGACACCGACGAGGATCCGGTTCGCTCCCGTCATGTTCGCCAACGCCAGTGAACACGGGTTCGAGCCTTCACTTCCGGCCATACAGTGCCCGTGTTCGGCGTTGATCAGCCCCGCACGCATGGTGAACACGAAGTCCACGGCGTACTCGGGCAGTACGGCCAGGAACGCCAGCAGGGCCAGGGCGAGGCCCCCGTTGATGTCGACCTGCGCCGCTTCCGCCGCCCACGACAGGATGAAGGCCGCGCCGATGATCGCGATTCCGTAGATCAGGGCCGCCAGCGGCGCGACGACCTGCGGGTGTGGCAATCCGAGATAGTCGGCGCCGCCCAAGTACAGCCCTGGGGTCGCGACGAGGACCGCGATGGGCAAGGGCGGTGTCAGGCGGTGAGCAGCGTCCGGCACCCGTCTCACATTCCCGGCGAAGTTATGATCAAAACAACTCTGCGCATCGCTGTCCCCTGGGCGGTCCTATGCTTAGGATCACGCCATGCGGTCCGGTCCTCTCACTCCGTCGTCCCGAAGCCTCTGACGCGGGTGGCTCGAACGACCGGCCGACTGGCCGACCGTGGCCGCCTGTTCCGCCCGTGCCCCCGTGTCCGTCCTTCTCGACGTTGGAGCGCGTCCCCATGTCCTCGCTCGGCGTTTCTCGGCCGCGTGCGGCCTCCCTCAGCCTGGTCACCGCCGGAGTCCTGTGGGGTACCGGCGGCCTTGCCGGAGCGGTGCTGTCGGAACGGGCCGAGTTGTCCTCGACCACGGTCGCGGTGTACCGACTGCTGTTCGGTGGTGCCTTCGCCCTGCTGTTGTCGGGGAGCACGGGCCGTTTGCGCTGCCTACCCCGCACAGTCGAGGTGGGGCGGAGGCTGCTCGTCACCGGCGTACTGCTGGCCGTCTTCCAGGCGTGCTACTTCGGTGCGGTGACTCTGACCTCGGTCAGCGTCGCCACCATGGTCACCATCGGCAGCGTTCCCGTGTTCGTCGCCCTCGCGAGCACGGTGCTCGATCGGCACACCGTCGACCTGCCCACGGCGGTGGCCGTGGGCAGCGCGGTGGTGGGTCTGGTCCTGTTGAGCTGGTCGCCCGGTGAGGTCGTCGACACCGGGAATTTGGTCGGCGGACTGGTGTGTGCCCTCGTCTCCGGGGCGAGTTTCGCGACGTTGACCCTGGTGACCCGCAGGCCCGTGCCGGGGCTGGACTCGCTGCGCACGACGGCGTTCGGTTGTCTCGTGGGCGGGGTGTTGCTGGTGCCGATGGCGGCGTGGTCGTCGGGTCGGCTCTCCGAACTGCTGCCGCCGGCGCGACTCGACGTGGCGCTCCTCGCGCTCTACCTGGGACTGGTTCCCACGGCGGTGGCCTACGCCGCCTACTTCCGCGGACTCGGCGGAGCCCGGCCGGTCGTGGCGGCGTTGTCCGCGTTGCTGGAGCCGCTCACGGCCGCGGTGCTGGCCGCGGTACTGCTCGGAGAGGACCTTGGCGTCGTCGGATGGTGCGGTGCCGTACTGCTCGTCACCGCGGTGGCGAGCAGCTACCTGCGTCCGACCCACCGAAGCCCCGAACCGTCGAAGTCCTCCGAAGTCCGCCGAGGCCCGTCGAGGCCGTTGAAGCAGGAGCGTGAATCCCGTTACTCTCCGCGCGACGACACGAAAAGGTGATGCGCGGTGGAACTACCGGAACCCGGCCTCGACCGGGTCGCCCACGTGCGGGTGGAACTCGGCGACCTCCTCACGGTGGGACCCACCGCGATGGGACTCCGCCGTATCGTGCCGATCGTCGGTGGCCGTATCGACGGTGACCGGTTGAGCGGGGAGATCCTCCCCGGCGGTGCGGACTGGCAACTGATGCACGGCGACGGCAGTACCACGATCGACACCCGGTACACCGCTCGCACGGACGACGGTGCGTTGATCTACCTCGCCACCTCGGGGGTCCGGCACGGCCCCGCCACGGTGCTCCGACGACTGGCGGACGGCGAGCCCGTGGACCCGCGGGAGTACTACTTCCGGCTCGGGGTCCGGCTCGAAACGGGCGACGAACGGTACGCGTGGCTGACTCGCACGGTGTTCGTCGCCTACGCCGCACGGCTCGCCGACGCCGTGGCCTACGACCTGTACGCGGTGGCTTGATCTTGTTTCCGTGGTCCGGGGCTCACTCCAGCGGCAACGTGCGGCCCAACACGGCGAACGCGCGCGGATCGCCCGCGAAGTGGTAGTGCCGGAGTACGTCGACGAACCCCATCCTGCGGTACAACCTCCAGGCTCGGGTCGGTCCTTCCGGGGTGGAGAGCAACACGTGCCGCTGTTCCACGCCGTCCAGCAGCGTGCGCAGAAGAGCCTCACCGAGGCCCCGGCCATGGCGGTCGGGGCGCACATGGATTTCGGTCAGTTCGAAGTAGTCGGCCAGCCAAGCATCTGCGGTGGCCTGGTCTGCGCTTTCCAGCACGCCACGGCGCACCTGTTCGTACCACCACTGGCCGGGACTGCCCTGATAACCGTAGGCCAGACCCACCAGCGTGTCGTCGGAGTCGAACGCGGCCACGCCACGCCAACCCGCGCGCAGGATGTGGGTGAGCCACATGGGCGCCCTCTGCTGCGCGGTGCCGGGTGGATAGTTCATGGCCGCCACATAGATGGCCAGGGCGTCCGGTAGTAGCGCGCGGAACTCCTCACCGGTAAGCCGAACGACGCGCTTGTGGCCGGGCGAGGTGCTGGTCATCGGGTACGGCCCTCTCGGTGCTGGATTCTGTCGCGGTGTCGGGTCGGCGCACGTGGCCGGGAAGACGGCGCGGGGGCGTCCGGCAGCCTCCCACGTCGTCTTGTGATCACGTAGGGCCTCGTCCACGAGTGTAGTGATCCGGGGCGGCAGGCCTGGGAGTACGGCGCCGATCCCTTCGCCTGAGGGTGCCCGGCCGGTGTCCGCGTGTCGCGTCGGACAGCGGCCGGATGTCCTCGGCGGTGTTCGACGGTCCGGTTTCGAGGTGCGATGCGGATCGTTCCGGTTTTCGGTCTTGAACGAAGAGGACGGACAGGATAGTGTGGACCCACTCGAACGTATGTTCGAGATTGTGGTGGTTGGTTCGTCGACGGGTGCGGATCGGCGAAGGGTGTTCGGCGCGATGGCGAGGGGAAGCGCCTCGCGCCGAACATCGCCGGCCTCCGCATCGGAAGGAGCTGGAGCCATGACGGTCGGATTCGTGCCACATCGGCCGGAGGCGGCGCTGCCGTTCGAACCGAGACCACCCGCGTCGCCCGAAGCCGTGTCGTTGCTCGCCCAGGCTCGTCATGGGCTCGCCGAGGCCGGGCGGGAACACGCGCCCGCCGCGCGATTCGTCGCGTCGTACCTGTCGGCGCTGCGAGCGGGTGCGGCGATCCTGGTGGCGAAGGGCCGTCCCCACCGTCGGGCGGCGAAGCCGCAGAGCACCTGGACACTGCTGGCCTCGGCCGCGCCCGAGGTGGAGCAGTGGGCCGAGTACTTCGCGGCGCGCTCGGCCACCCATGCCTCGGCGCAGGCCGGCATCATGCGCGGCATCGATGCCGCGACAGCCGACGACCTGCGGCGGAGGGCGGGAGAGTTCGTCGCGTTGGCGCACCGCGTAGTGCATGGCAGCCAAGGCGAGCACGGCGCTCGAGCATCGTGCCGCGGGCCGTGGCCTCGCGCCCGACAACGTCGAGTCGCGGAATGAGGGCGATGGATGTGAAGACTACGGCTTGATGTCCGCTGTGACCGGCGGTGCGGTGCCGCTTTCCGGGCTCGGTGTCAGCCGGCGGAAGTGTCGCGCGGGGTCTGTGGCTTTTCGCCTGTTCACAACGACGGGGTGGCCTGGGGTGGTCCGGGACCACCCTGTCGAAGGCATGGGTACGTCGGCGGCCGTGGCGCCGCCGTGGTCGACCGCTTCGGTGGGAATCGGCTCAGCAGGTGACGGGCACCTCTGCCCCGGCGGCGAAGGACACGTGCACATGGTCCATGTGGTTGGCCGTGGGGCTGCCCCGGTCCTCCATCAGCGACCAGCCGTTACCACTGTTGATCCGTTGTTCCCAGATGACGTAGGTGACGCCGAACTCCTCGCGGTGAGCAACGACGTATTCCGCCAGGGCGTCGCCGACCTCGGGGCTGACCATGAAATCGAGAGCGAGTCCCAGTGGGTGATCACTCGGGTTGGAGCGCTCGGCTCGGCCACCCACGGCGTCCACATCGAACTTCGTCAGCACATGGTGGCCGACCTGTGCAACGTGGGGTTCGGTGCCCTCCAGGTCGGTCGGGCAGGGTTGGAGAGTCGACTCCGAGGATTCGGCCGGTTCGGGTGCGGCCGCCTCGGCGGTTTCGACGGTCTCCGTGGTTTCCGTGGTTTCGGGAGTCTCGCTGGTCTCGCTGGTCTTCGTCGTCTCGGTTGTCTCCGGCGCCGTCGAGGTCGTGCTCTCCGCGGTGGTCGACGATGGGGAGGACGACGACGTGGGGCTCGGGGAGCTGGATACCGGCGTGGTCTGGAGTGCCATGGCCGCGGGCAATGCGTCTTCGTTCTGCATGAGGCCGCTGGTGGTGTGGACAGTCAATGCCAAAAGACCGGCGGCGACGGTGCCAAGTGCTGTGGGACCCATCCAGGAAGTCGCTGATCTCGGTGCGCGATGACGACCGCGATAGCGGATGCTGTAACGACTGCGTTGGCGACTACGCGTGGCTCGATGCCGCCCTGCCATGGTTCCTTACTCCCGTGATCCTCCGGTGAGCTCAGCGCCGGTCAGATTAAGAACCGGCAACGCAGGTGTCACGAGAGAGTGGGAATAGACACAGAACTATAACGATCTCAGTGGTCGCGCGTGTCGTTGCAGTGAATGTCCTATCGCGACCAAAACCAGTCTTTGCTCCTGGCTTCGCGCAGTGCCTGCTTCCGCTGCTCCGGAGTCAGGCGGTCGATGTACAGTAGGCCGTCGAGATGGTCGACCTCGTGCTGGAGGCACTGCGCGAGCAGCCCCTCGCCCGACACCGTGACCGGCTCATTGCGCAGGTCCACACCTTTGACCGTCGCCCGCCGGGCGCGCACCGTGGGAAACGACAGTCCGGGAAGGGACAGACAGCCCTCCATGACCTCGTGCTTCTCCTCGGAAAGCTCAACGATCTTGGGATTCAGCACGTAGCCGATGGTGCCGTCCACGTTGTAGCTGAACGCGCGTAGCCCCACGCCGATCTGCGGCGCCGCCAACCCCGCCCGACCCGGGATGTCCACCGTGTCGAGCAGATCCTCCACGAGTGCCCGAGTCGAGTCGTCGAACGTCGTCACCGGGTCCGCGGGTGACTTGAGCACAGGGTCGCCGAAGTATCGGAGGTCACGCATCACCATGAAGTCCGAGCTTAGCCGCGGGGCCCGTGCCCCGATCGCACTCCGTCACCCTCGTATCCGCAGGCCCTTCGGGGTGGCGCGGAACCCCGCATCGCGGAGCACGGTCGCCAATTTCGAGGTCAGAACCTCTTCGCCGTCGGCGCGCTGCACCTGCAACTGCCCGAGCCGCCCGTCGCGCACCGCGTCCGCCAACGCCTCGGCAGCGGGACGCAGAGTGATCTCGTCATCGGTGAACGACAGCAACGACCGGCCTCCGCGTTCGGAGTAGAGCGCGGGAACGCCGTCCACGAGTACCGTCAACGCGCCCGACTTACGTGCCGGCCTGTGCTTGGTGGTGCCCGCCACAGCGGGCCACGGCAACGCGGCACCGTACGGCTGGGCCGGATCGGCAGCAGCCAACACGACGGCCCTGTGTTCCGCGCGCCGGCCTCCGGCCTCGGAGAACGCTCTCACCCGGTCGATCGCGCCGCGCATCGCGAACTGTGCGGCACCCAACCCCTCGACGACGTAGCCACGTACGACCTGGCCCGCGTCCTCCATGCCGCGCAGCACCTTGTAGATGCTGGAGAAACCGCCGCTCACCCTTTCGGTCTCCAGGGCTCGCCGGGTGAGCACACCGTGCCTTTCCAGAAACGACTCGGTGCGGGCATGAGCACGTCGAGTGGGGTCCGTCTCGCGCGCGGGAGTCAGCCCCCACCGCCCGGCCACCGTCGGCGGGCCGGTGCGACTGGGCATCGCCTGCCGAGCCGCTCGCAGCCGTGCATACCGCCCGCGAGGGGCGGACCGACGCGGTTTGTGCGCGGCACCCCTGCCGGAGACCTGGGCGCGCAACGGCGCCAGCGTGTCGTTCGACACCCTCCCCGCCCACGCGAGATCCCACAGCGCCTCGACCACATCGGCATCGGTACGCAGCTCACCCAGCTCGACACTCACTCGGTCGACCAGCTGCCGAAAGAAGAGACCCCCACTGTCCAAAGCCGACACGATCGCCTCGTGGAGCGGACCGTGCTCGGAAACATCCTCGACCTCCGGCAGCAACAGGCCCGCCACATCGGCCGGTGCCAGAGCCACCCAACCGTCACCGCCCGGCAACGCGCCGCAGCCACACCACGTCACCTCTCCCGCCACCGTCAGCTCGTCCAGCAACGCCGGGTGGTAGCCCGGCAGACGGCTCGGCAGGATCAACGACTCCAGGGCACTCGCCGGCAACGGGGCTCCCGCGAGCTGCTCCACCACCGACAGCACGTCGTCCGGGGTGGGCTCGGCACGATGCCGTCGCACGCCGATGCCGTGCCAGCTCGGCAGGAACCGGCCGAACGCCGCGTGTTCGACCGGCTCAACCTCGGCGCGCAGCTTCGCCAGCGACGCTCTCCGCAACCTCCGTAGCACCGCGGCGTCGCAGTACTCGATGCCCGCCTCGTAACCCGCTGCTCTCTGTGGTCGCAGCTCGCCCCGCACCAGTGTGCCGTCGGCCGTCAACCGGTCTAGCACGTCGGTGACCACCGCCGTACCGAGACCGAACCGTGCGGCGGCCTCGTGCGCCGAGAACGGTGTGTGCGTACGCGCGTAGCGTCGCAACAGATCCCCTAAGGGGTCGTCGACCGGTTCGGTGAACGACTCGGGCACCCCCACCGGTAACGCCACCCCGAGCGCGTCCCTCACCCGAGCCGCGTCCTCGACGGCGAGATAACGTTCCTCGCCCGAGATGCGCACCACGAGCGCGCGTCGCTCGGCCACCAACTGGGCCAGCCATTCGGGGCGTACTCCGCGTTCGACCGCCTCCGCTTCGGTCAGGTCGCCGAGGAAATGCAACAGATCGGCCGTGTCCTCGACCCCGCGGGCATGCCGATCGGGGACGAGCCGTTGCAACGACCGTTCCACCTCGGCGAGGACATCGGCGTCGAGTAGTTCCCGGATCGCCTCGGTGCCGAGCAACTCGGCCAGTAACGTCGAATCCACCGACAACGCCGCCGCACGACGTTCGGCCAGCGGCGCGTCGGCTTCGTACAGGAACATGCCGACGTAGCCGAACAGCAGGCTACGCGCGAACGGCGACGCCGCGGGTGTCTCCACCTCCACGACCCGTACCGACCGAGCCGCGATGCCGCTCATCAGTTCCCGCAGACCGCTCACGTCGTACACGTCCTGCAGGCACTCTCGCATGGCCTCCAGCACCACCGGGAACCGTTCGTACTTCGCCGCCACCGCGAGCAGCAGCGACGCCCGTTGCCGCTGCTGCCACAACGGGGTGCGACGTCGAGGGTCACGGCGAGGCAGCAGCAGCGATCGTGCCGCGCACTCGCGAAACCGTGCCGCGAACAACGCCGATCCGCCCACCTCGGCGGTGACCAGCGACTCGACCTCGTCGGGGTCGAGTAAGACGTCCTCGGCGCCGACCAGTACCTCGCGTCCCTCCTCGTCCAATGCGTCGGGAACACGCAGCACGATTCCGTCGTCCGAGTGCGCCACCTGCGCGTCCACACCCCGGGTGTCTCGCAGCCGCGCGGCGATGGCCAGGGCCCACGGCGCGTTCACCCGCGCACCGAACGGGGAATGCACGACCACCCGCCAATCGCCCAGCTCGTCCCGGAACCGTTCCAACAGGACTGTCCGGTCACTCGGCACATGGCGTGTGGCCGCACGTTGCTCGTCCAAGTACGCCAACAGGTTCTTGCCCGCGCGTTCGTCCAGACCGGCCTTCACCAGACGGTGAAACGCCTCCTGCCGATCCGCAGTGGACAGATGACGGAGGAAACCACCGAGCGCGCGGCCCAACTCCATCGGTCTTCCCGGAGCGTCACCACGCCAGAACGGCATCCTCGCGGGCTCGCCCGGCGCGGGAACCACGACCACGCGGTCATGGGTGATGTCGGTGATCCGCCACGACGACGTGCCCAGCAGCACGGTGTCACCGACCCTGGACTCGTACACCATCTCCTCGTCCAGCTCACCGACCCGCGACCCCGGACGTTCGCCGTCGCTCGGCGTCATTACGGTGAACAAGCCGCGATCGGGGATCGTGCCACCCGAGGTGACGGCGAGCCGCTGCGCGCCGGGCCTGCCCTGCAGCGTGCCGGTGACCCGGTCCCACGTGATGCGTGCGCGCAGTTCACCGAACTCCTCACTCGGATAGCGCCCCGCGAGCATGTCGAGCACGGCGTACAGAGCATCGTCGGGCAACGAGACGAAAGGAGCGGCCCTACGCACGGTCGCCGCCACGTCCTCCACCGTGCGGGGCTCCACGGCCACCATCGCCACGACGTGTTGGGCCAACACGTCCAACGGATTGCGGGGAAAACGCACCGCCTCGATGTCGCCCTCGGCCATGCGTTCGGCCACCACCGCACACGACACGAGATCGCCCCGGAACTTCGGGAACATCACCCCGGTCGATGTGGCCCCCACCTGGTGACCCGCACGCCCGATCCGCTGCAGTCCCGACGCCACCGTGGGCGGAGCCTCCACCTGAATCACGAGGTCCACGGCTCCCATGTCGATGCCCAGTTCCAGCGACGAGGTCGCCACCACGCACGGCAGCCTGCCCGACTTCAGCTCCTCCTCGACGCGGGTCCGCTGCTTCCGCGACATCGAGCCGTGGTGTGCTCTCGCCACCACGGAAATCCCCTCGGGCACGGCACCGGTGACGCCGGACTGGCCGACCGCCTCGGCGGGGAACCGACCCGGTGAGCCGCCCGCCCCAGTGTGCTCGGCCGCCAGCTCGTTGAGCCGTGCGGTCAACCGCTCGGCCAACCGCCTCGAGTTCGCGAACACGATGGTCGACCGGTGTGCGCGCACCAGCTCGAGGATCCGCTCCTCCACGGCGGGCCAGATGGACGTCCGCGGTGTGGCCCGCTCGGTGTCCTCGGTGTCCTCGGCGCCCACCGTGGGATCGGCCTCCGTGGGCAACGGAGCCGGTTCGGCCGGCTCCGGACGGGCCCGCGCGTCGAGTTCCCCCAGGTCCTCGACGGGGACCTCCACCCGTACCTCGACGATCTTGCCGCTCGTCGGTTGGACGACACGAACCGGTCTTCCTCCGGCCAGGAACGTGCTCACCTCGTCCACCGGACGCACGGTCGCCGACAACCCGATGCGCTGTGCGGGGCGGTCGAGCAGGTCGTCGAGTCGTTCCAGGGACAACGCCAGGTGCGCTCCGCGCTTGCCACCCGCGACCGCGTGCACCTCGTCGACGATCACCGTCTCGACGCCGCGCAGCGACTCCCGCGCGGACGACGTCAGCAGCAGGAACAGTGACTCCGGGGTGGTCACCAGGACGTCGGGAGGGGTTCGGACGAACGCCCGGCGTTCGGCGGCGGTCGTGTCTCCTGTGCGGGTGCCCACGGTGATGTCCGGCGTTTTCGTGCCCAACCGGCGCGCCGCCTGCGAGATCCCCGCCAACGGTGCGCGCAGGTTGCGCTGGACGTCCACCGCCAGCGCCTTGAGCGGCGACACGTAAAGCACCCGGCACCGCTTCTTCCCCTTGAGTGGGGGAGTGGTCGCCAACCGGTCGAGCGCCCACAGGAACGCCGCGAGCGTCTTACCCGAGCCCGTGGGCGCGATCACCAGCGCGTGTTCACCGGCCTGTGCGGCTCGCCAGGCTCCCTCCTGAGTCGCGGTGGGGCGGGCGAAAGCGCTTCCGAACCACTCCCTGGTCGCGGGTGAGAACGACTTCAACACGTCGCCGCTTGCGTTGTCGGGCACATCCTCATGATGCGCGCCGCGCCGACATTCCTGCTGACTGTGTGGTCCTACGTGGTTCTACGTGGTCCTACATGTGGCCCTACGTGATCCGGGCGGGCGATTTCGGCGGGTGTGTCTTCCCGGCGGCGACGAACGTGAAAGCATCTTCGCGGATTCTCGGGAACTCGACAAGGGAGAACTGGTGGGGATTCTGTCCGTCGATCTCGGTACGTCCAATACCGTAGCAGTACTCTCGGCGCACGGGAGGCCACCCAGAGTCATCGATGTCGACGGTTCGACCACGATGCCCTCCGCCGTGTTCGCCGAGGAAGACGGCGGTCTCGTGGTCGGCAAGGACGCCGAGCGGCGTGCTCGCCTCGACCCGACCCGCTTCGAACCCAACCCCAAACGCAGGGTCGACGAACAGACCCTCCTCCTCGGTACCGACGTCGTGCCCGTCAGCGAGGTACTGTCCGCCGTGCTGCGTCGGGTCTTCGACGAAACGGTGCGTCAGCTCGGCGGGGAACCACCCGAGGAGGTCCGGCTCTCCCACCCGGCTCAGTGGGGGCCTGTGCGTCGCAACGTGCTGCTGTCCGCCGCGCGCCTTGCCGGGATGGGTGACGCGATCACGCTCGTGCCCGAACCCGTCGCCGCCGCGGCGCACTTCGCCTCTTTCCCCGGCAAGGCCCTCGCCCCCGGACAGACCCTCGCCGTCTACGACCTGGGGGCGGGCACGTTCGACGTCGCGGTGCTCGGCGCCACGCCGAACGGCTTCACGGTGCTGGCCGAGGACGGTCTACCCGACCTCGGAGGACTCGACGTCGACCAGGCACTGCTGGTGCACGTGGGCCGCGAGGTCTCGCACAGCGATCCGCAACGTTGGCAGCGGCTCCTCCGGCCCGAATCGACCGCCGACCGACGCGCTCGCAGAGCGCTCCAGGAGGACGTGAAAGCGGCGAAAGAGGCCCTCTCTCGCTTGCCGCAGACCGAGGTGCCGATGCCGGAGCCGTTCTCCGACGTCCTGGTCACCAGGGCGGAGTTGGAGGCGCTCGTCCGCCCCACGATGTTGCGCAGTGTCGAGTTGCTCGCACGTACCGTCCGTTCGGCGGGGCTGAGCCCCGAGCGACTCGCCGGTATCTACCTCGTCGGCGGTTCCAGCAGGCTTCCTCTCGTGGGCAGCCTGTTGGCCGAGAAACTGGGCGTGGTGCCCTCCAGCCTCGACCAGCCCGAGACCGCTGTCGCGTTCGGCGCGCATCACGTGGGCCCCGACGGCCTCACCATGCGCACCCAGCAGATCGAAGGCGATGTGGCCGGCGCGCAGCCCGTCGCCCCGCCCCCGGCCGCGTCGACCACCACGACCGTGTCGGGAACGTCCCCGGCCTCCACCGCGCCCTCAGCGTCCATCACGGGGCCGTACTCGCCCGCCGCGGGGCTGGTCCAACCGTCCCCGCAGTACGCCCAGCACTCGCAGACCGCGGCGTATCCGGCGAGCGGGCCGGGCATGGTGGGCGGTGTGAGCGCGACACAGCAGACCGCCCAGTTCCCCTCGGTTCCGAAGGAACAAGGTCAGAAACGGCGTAAACGCACGGGTTGGCTCGTGGCCCTCGCCGTCGTGGTGGTAGCGCTCGGAGGAGGGGCGGCGTGGTGGTTCTGGCCCACGTCGTCGATCACCACCTACGCCGCGGAGGAGTGTCAGGAACCGGGCTCACCCGACGAGCAGGGTTTCACCGGATGTCTGCGGCAACTCGCGGGCACGGTGCCGCAGGGCAACGAATGCGCACCCGGCACTGGTACGGGCGCCGCCGCGGCGGCGAACGAGGAACAGTTGGGGGCGACGGTGACCTGTTCGGCGCCGGGACTGCCGGGAGCGCAGATCACGTATCTGCACGCGGGTTCCACCGAGGCCATCGAGGAGTACACCGACGGCTTGATCAGTCGTACGGGTGGCGGCGATCAGGTGCAGGCGGACTGGAAGGGCAATGGTCTCTCCGGCCGTTACACCGCGTCGGGTGGACGTACCGCGTCGGTCATCGTGTTCACCGTCGACGATCGTCCGCTCGCCGGGTTCGTGTACCAGGCCAACATCACCGGAGAGGGCGGTGCCACCCCGGCGAACGAGATGGCCGATTACTTCGAGCAGGTCGTCCAGCCCGGAGAGTGAGTCGGGCTCACTTCCTCCGGCGCATGTTGATGATCAACACGATGAGCGCGCTCCCGACGACGGCGATGGAGGCCAGGGTGAGCGCGGTGGACTCGAGTTCGGAGAACGCCTGTGCGAACGCCATGAGTTCACCCTACGGGGGTTTGCGTCGTCACCGCACGACTACGCTGAAGCCGATGCGAATCACGGTATTCCGGCGGCTCATGGCGGAGGAGTTCGGTTCGCCGCGAGCCGAGATGTTGGCCGCTGACCACGTGTTCAGCGGTCTCGGTGGGCGCACCATCGACCAGGCGCTCGACGAGGGTGTTTCCGCCAAGGAGATCTGGCGCGAGGTGTGCGTGGAGTTCGAGGTGCCGAAGGAACGGCGTTGAACCGGTCGAACCGACGTCGGGACGGTGCTCCGGAACCCGCGCGTCGGGGTGACGCTGGAACCATGCCGGGACCGCGGCGACGTTGAAGACCGCGCGGGGCGCCTCGGCCGGGGTGTCGTTTCGACATCGAACACGTGTTCGGCTATCGTATTGTCCACAACCAGGCCCGTCTGTGGACAACACGCCGGTCGGACCACGGATTGTCGGACCCGAGTCGTACCGTCGGACTCGAGACAACACACATCCCACGGACCCGATAGCAGTCCGATACCAAGAGCCAATGAGGTGGATTCCATGCCAGCAGCACCGGACAAGGGCAAAGCGCTCGACCTAGCCCTTGCCCAGATCGACAAGCAGTTCGGCAAGGGATCGGTGATGCGTCTCGGTGAGGAGAGCAGGCCGCCGGTCGAGGTCATCCCGACGGGAGCCATCGCGTTGGATATCGCTTTGGGTATCGGAGGGCTGCCGCGGGGCCGCATCGTGGAGATCTACGGCCCGGAGTCGTCGGGTAAGACGACCGTCGCCCTGCACGCCGTGGCCAACGCGCAGAAGGGGGGCGGGATCGCGGCGTTCATCGACGCCGAACACGCGCTCGACCCGGAGTACGCCAAAGCCCTCGGTGTCGACACCGACGCCCTGCTGGTCTCGCAGCCGGACACCGGTGAACAGGCGCTGGAGATCGCCGACATGCTGATCCGCTCCGGCGCGCTCGACATCCTCGTGATCGACTCGGTGGCGGCTCTGGTTCCCAGGGCCGAGATCGAGGGCGAGATGGGTGATTCGCACGTCGGTCTCCAGGCGCGGTTGATGAGTCAGGCGCTGCGCAAGATCACCGGTGCCCTGCACAACTCGGGTACCACCGCGATCTTCATCAACCAGCTCCGCGAGAAGGTCGGGGTCATGTTCGGAAGCCCCGAGACGACGACCGGTGGTAAGGCGCTGAAGTTCTACTCCTCGGTGCGGCTCGACGTGCGGCGCATCGAGACGTTGAAGGACGCCGGCGAGCCGGTCGGTAACCGGACTCGCGTGAAGGTCGTGAAGAACAAGGTGGCGCCGCCGTTCAAACAGGCCGAGTTCGACATCCTCTACGGCGTGGGTGTCTCCCGCGAGGGCTCGCTGATCGACATGGGTGTGAATCAGGGCATCGTGCGCAAGTCCGGTGCCTGGTACACGTACGAGGGCGATCAGCTCGGCCAGGGTAAGGAGAACGCGCGGCGGTTCCTGCGCGAGAACCCGGACGTCGCGAACGAGATCGAGAAGAAGATCAAGGAGAAGCTCGGGATCGGGGCGCAGGACTCCGATGACAGCGCGCCCGCGCCCGTCGACTTCTAGGGTCTCCTAATGCCCGTGCGCGAACCGATGCGCGAGCTGCCACCGGAGGAGGCGTGGCGGAAAGCGAAGGAGGTCTGTTTCGATCTCCTGGCCGCCCGGCCGCGGACTAAAGAGGAACTTCGCCAAGCCCTGCGGAGGAAGGGTTTCGCCGACGACGTCAGTGAGATACTGCTCGGCAAACTCGACGACGCGGGGCTGGTGGATGACGCCGCGTTCGCCGAGATGTGGGTGCGGTCGCGTCACACCTACCGTGGGCTCGCGCGCCGTGCGCTGGTCGCGGAACTGAAACGCAAAGGGGTCGATCCGGAGATCGCGGTGGAAGCCGCCGATGCGATCGATTCGGAGGACGAGGAGGAACGCGCCCGTCAACTGGTGCGCAAGAAACTGCGCACCATGGTCGATGTGGACGAGCAGAAGGCGACGCGTCGCCTGCTCGGTATGTTGGCCCGCAAGGGATATCCGCAAGGACTGTCCTATCGGGTGGTTCGCGACGAACTCCGTGACGCGGGCGCGGAATCAACCCTGCTCGACGACCTCGACCCCTGACACGCGAGGCGGCAGGCGCAGGTCACGCCCGTGTCCGTGGCGGGCGGGACGTTAAACGGGGACCGGCGTGCCGTCGGCTCCTAGCCGGCAGGTGCGCACCACATCGCCTACCGGCTCACGCACCCACCACGCACCGCTCTCGGCACGTTCTGCGGGAGTGGTGAACCGGTAGTGGAACAGTCGCGCCCGCACGTGTGTCGGTGCGGCGCCCTCGAAAGGATCACGTCGTAACAGTCGGCGGATTCGGGCATCGCCGGCCAGGATTTTCGTGACTAGGACGGGCAACCACTTGCCTCCGTACCGAGAGGACAACGACAGGAACCACAGCAGCCAATCCAGCCGCAGGTGATACGGCGCGATCTGCGGTGGTCTGCGGTATGGATCGCCGGGTTTGCCCTTGAACTCGTACTCCTGCCAGACGGTGGACGGGCCGAGGCCGTCCTCATCGGTGCCTTCGAGGATCACCTCGTACCGGTCACGAGTGATGCTGCCGAAGGCGCCGTAGGTGTTGACCAGGTGGAACTGGTTGAAGCTGTAGTTCATCACCTGGCTGCGTCCGAGGAGGTTGCGCACGGGCCAGTAGCTCAACACCGCGACCAGGACCGTCACCGCGAGCACCACGGCCGCGTACCACACCGGTGGAGCGGCGAGCTCCTTCGGCGGCGGTATGCCCAGTAACGTGCCGTCGAGCGCGGACACTGCCAGGGTGATGGTGAGGAAGTTCAACCACGAGAAGTTGCCGCTGAGTATCAGCCAGCTCTGTGTGATGATGACGATCCCGGCTGCCACGCTGGCCGCGGGCTGGGGCAGGAACAACACGAACGGGATCACCAGCTGGGTGATGTGGTTGGCCACCACCTCCGCCTTGTGGGCCCACGGAGGAAGATGGTGGAAGTACCAACTCAACGGTCCCGGCATCGGTTGCGTCTCGTGGTGGTAGTGGAGAGCTGTCAGGTCCCGCCAGGCCCTGTCCCCGCGCATTTTGATCAACCCTGCCCCGAATTCGAGGCGGAACAGCAGCCACAGCAGTAACCACAGCACCAGCACGGGTACGCCCGTGTGGGCGGGGCCGAGGAAAATCGCGAGGAAACCCGTTTCCAGCAGCAGCGACTCCCAGCCGAACGAGTACCAGATCTGGCCCACATTGACGATCGACAGATACAGGACCCAGGGCAGAGCCCACAGCAGTAGGCAGGCCCACACGGGCAGGATGTCGCCTACTCCGACGAGCAACGCGGCGGACACGGCGATGCCCGTCCACGCGACCGCGGCGAAGAATCCGTCGGAGTAGTGCAGGTGGAAAAGGCTCGGCGAGCGGCGGAAGGACACCCTGCGGAGGAAGTCGGGTATGGGGGTGAGCCCCTGCTCGCCGAGCAGCGCGCGAAACTGATTGAGTGCGCACACGAACGCCACCAGGTAGACCGCAGCCAGCATCCGCTGGAAAACCAGCCGTGACGACCAGTACTCGTCGGCGGTGAACCAGTCCCAGGACAGCCAGGACAACCAGGACAACACTGTCGCAGCCGGCCTCCTCCCGCGGTGTGTGGCGTAGCCGCTGTGCCTCGCCTACGTTGTTCTCGCCTCCGCCGCGAGGGCGGAGGCTTCCTTGGCGAGTGTCTCAATACGCGCGTAGTCGCGTGCGGCGAGTGCGTCCCGAGGGGTGAGCCAGGAACCTCCGACACAACCCACGTTCGGCAGTGCCAGATAGCGGGGGGCGTTGTCGGGCGTGATACCGCCGGTGGGGCAGAACCGTAGCTGCGGCAACGGCCCCGCGATGGCCGAGAGCGCGGCTGCTCCGCCGCTTGATTCGGCGGGGAAGAACTTCAGGGTGTCGAATCCGCGTTCGGCCAGACGCATGGCCTCGGAGACGGTCGACGCGCCCGGCAACAGTGGCAGCCGGGTGTCCAGTGCGGCGTCGAGCAGGGTGTCGGTGGCGCCGGGTGTCACGAGGAAGGTCGCGCCCGCGTCGGCGGCCTGCCTGGCCTGGTCGGGACTGATGACGGTGCCCGCTCCGACGACGACGTCGGGCACTTCGGAGGCGACTCGACGGATGGCTTCGAGTGCCGCGTCGGTGCGCAGCGTCAGTTCCATCACCCGCACGCCGCCGTCCCGCAGGGCGTGTGCCACGGGTACGGCCTGGTCGGCGTCGTGCAGCACCACCACCGGCAGCACCGGCGAGAGGGCGATCAGGTCCTTGGTGTTCATGCGAGTCCTTTCGCCTCGACGGGGGTGTTCGCGGACCCGGGCACGGTGGGACCGCCGAAGACGCTACCGCCGAGGTCGGCCGGACCCACGGTGCTGCGCAGGGCGGTGAAGAGCTCGCGGCCGTTGCCGAACCATTCGTCGGCGGAGATGTCGGCGGGTTCGCGGTCGGCGAGCGTGCCCGCGTCCACGAGCACGTCGAGCTGCCCGGTTTCGGCGTCGAGCCGAACGACGTCGCCGTCCTGCACTCGGGACAGCGGTCCGCCGACAGCGGCTTCGGGGGTGAGGTGGATGGCCGCCGGGACCTTGCCGGATGCTCCGGACATGCGGCCGTCCGTCACGAGGGCGACGCGGTGGCCGCGGTCCATGAGCACGCCGAGGGCGGGGATCAGCGCGTGTAGCTCGGGCATGCCCTTGGCGCGAGGCCCTTGATTGCGGATCACCACGACGACGTCGCGGTCGAGTTCGCCCGCCCGGAAGGCGTGGGTGAAGTCGGCCTGGGAGGAGAAGACGCGTGCGGGGGCTTGCACGACCCGGTTCTCCGGTGCGACAGCCGACACCTTGATGACGGCGCGTCCGAGGTTGCCTGACACCATGCGCAGTCCGCCTTCGGGAGCGAACGGGCGGTCGACGGTGCGCAGCACGGTTTCGTCGAGGGTCTTCGTGGGCACGTCGCGCCAGGTGAGTTCACCCTCGTCGAGTACGGCTTCCTGCCGGTAGCGGTGGAGGCCGAGGCCCGCCACGGTGTTGACGTCCGGGTGGAGCAGGCCCGCGTCGAGCAGGGTGCCGACGAGCACCTGCACGCCGCCGGCGGCGTGGAAGTGGTTGATGTCGGCGCTGCCGTTGGGGTAGACGTTCGCGAGTAGCGGCACGGCCGCGGACAGGTCGGCGAAGTCGTCCCAGGCCAGCTTGATGCCCGCGGCGGCGGCGACGGCGACGAGGTGGAGGGTGTGGTTGGGGGAACCACCCGTGGCCAGCAGCGCGACGAGACCGTTGACGACGGCGCGTTCGTCGATGACGTGCGCGAGCGGGGTGTACTGCTCCCCTTTCGAGATCTCGACGATGCGACGCGCGGCGTGTTCGGTGAGTGCGCGCCGCAGCGGGGTTCCGGGTTGGACGAAGGTAGCTCCGGGCAGGTGCAGGCCCATCACCTCGACCACGAGCTGGTTGGAGTTCGCGGTGCCGTAGAACGTGCAGGTGCCGGGGGAGTGGTAGGAGGCGGCTTCGGCGTCGAGGAGTTCCTCGCGGGTCGCTTTGCCTTCGGCGTAGAGCTGCCGGATGCGGGCCTTCTCCTTGTTCGGCAGTCCCGAGGGCATCGGCCCGGCGGGCACGAGGATGGCGGGTAGGTGTCCGAATGCGAGTGCGCCGATGAGGAGGCCTGGCACGATCTTGTCGCAGACGCCGAGCAGCAGGGTGCCGTCGAACATTTCGTGGGACAGCGCGATGCCGGTGGCCATCGCGATGACATCCCGGCTGAACAGGGAGAGCTCCATGCCGGAGCGGCCCTGGGTGATGCCATCGCACATGGCGGGAACGCCGCCCGCGAACTGTGCGACACCGCCCGCCTCCCTGGCCGCGTCCTTGATCCAGTCCGGGAAATCGGCGAGCGGCTGGTGGGCGGAGAGCAGGTCGTTGTAGGCGGAGACGATCGCGATACCGGGTTTGCGCGCTTCCCGGACGGCCAGCAGGTCTGGACCGGAGCAGGCGGCGAAGCCGTGGGCGAGGTTGCTGCACCCGAGTCCGGCCCGCACGGGGCCTTCATTGGCGGCATCGGCGACACGCGAGAGATAGGCCTGCCTGGTCTCCGCGCTGCGTTCGGCGATGCGATTGGTGACGTCGGTGATGGCGGGATGAAGGCTCAACAGCGTGTTCTCCGGTCGCTCGGCAGGAGGTACGTGCATCGAAAAAGCGATCACCGAGTGTGATCGCGTGGGGTGTGCGACGTCGGCGTCGGCGTCGTGGTCGATGTGATGGCTGAAACGATACAGCCTGAATATATCGTGACAAAATCGATTCAGGCTCCCCATTCGAGTGATCTCGATCACTAAAAGATGTCTGAGTGTGCTAGTTGTCGCATCCGGAGGTTGCCGGGTGAGGCCGGCCATGCCGGTGGTGGACGCGACAACGAATTCGGAAGGTGAGCATGTCCAGTGCCGAGATGACGGAGCTGCGCCGGGCCATCGGCCAGCTCAGACAATGTGTGGGCGCGCTGCGAACCCGGTACGGCGAGCCACCCGCCGTGCGCCGGATCATCAACGACGTGGACCGCCTCGACATCGACGTGGCGGAGCTGGCGCAGCTGTCACCGCTCTCCACGCGAGGCGACGGAAAGCCGGTTGATGTCGTCAAGATCTCCGACACCCCGTACGACCCGGCGCTGTGGAAGGGTGCCGATGACGAGGGCGTGGGTGGTTATCAACGTGACCAGCACTGATCACCCGGAGAGGGCCGCGGACCCGAAGGACGGAGTCGACGGGCAGCCCATGAGCGCGCGCGTGGCGTTGCCTCAACGCACTTTGCGTACCGACCGGTGGTGGATGCCTCCGTTGCTCACTGCGTTGGGGCTCGCCGCGTTCGTGGTGTACGCGACGATCCGTTCGTTCATGAGGGAGGGGTACTGGGATGCCGAGAACCACTACCTCACGCCGTTCTACTCGCCGTGCCTGAGCGATTCCTGCGTACCGGGGTCGAGTCATTTCGGCACACCGATCGGCGAGCTTCCCGTTTTTATCCCGTTGGCGTTCTTGTCGTTGCCGCTGCTGTTGGGTTTCCGTCTCACCTGTTACTACTACCGCAAGGCGTACTACCGCTCGGTGTGGTTCGCGCCTCCCGCGTGTGCGGTGACCGAACCGCACGCCCAGTACACCGGGGAGACGCGGTTGCCGCTCGTCGTGCAGAACGTGCATCGGTATTTCTTCTATGCCGCCCTGATCATCACGTTGATCAACACGTATGACGCGATCGTGGCGTTCGGCGGCGAGCGCGGGTTCGGTATCGGACTTGGCAACCTAATCCTGCTGGGCAACGTGTTCTTCCTCTGGTGCTACACCCTGTCCTGTCATTCGTGCCGACACGTCACCGGCGGCAGGCTCAAGCATTTCTCGAAAAACCCTGTCCGGTACTGGATCTGGACGCAGGTCAGCAAGCTCAACGTCCGACACATGCAGTTCGCGTGGATCACGTTGGGCACGCTCGTCCTCACCGACCTCTACGTGTGGCTGGTGTCCACTCAGACGATCCCCGACCTGCGCTTTGTCAACTGATTCAGGAAGAGCGGGCCCGACGCGCGAGGGCGTGGCCTGCGCGAACAATGAAGGTGGCCAATTTTTCATGACCGAGGTCGAGCGGCACAGCTACGACGTGGTGGTGATCGGTGCCGGCGGAGCGGGTCTGCGGGCCGCGATCGAGGCACGGCAGCGTGGATTCTCCGTCGCGGTGGTGTGCAAATCGCTGTTCGGCAAGGCGCACACCGTCATGGCCGAAGGCGGGTGCGCGGCGTCGATGGGCAACGTGAACCCGAACGACAGCTGGCAGGTGCACTTCCGGGACACCATGCGGGGCGGCAAGTTCCTCAACAACTGGCGTATGGCGGAACTCCACGCCAAGGAGGCGCCCGACCGGGTGTGGGAGTTGGAGACGTACGGCGCGTTGTTCGATCGCACGCCGGACGGGCGGATCAGCCAGCGGAACTTCGGCGGACACACGTATCCGCGGCTCGCGCACGTCGGTGACCGGACCGGGCTGGAACTGATCCGCACGATGCAGCAGAAGATCGTTTCGCTGCAGCAACAGGATTACGTCGACTACGGCGACTACGAAGCCAAACTCAAGGTGTTCGCCGAGTGCACGGTCACCGAGTTGTTGACCCAGGACGGTGCGATCGCAGGTGCGTTCGGTTACTGGCGGGAGTCCGGTCGGTTCGTGCTGTTCGAGACACCGGCCGCCGTTCTCGCCACCGGTGGCATCGGCAAGTCGTTCCAGGTGACGTCGAACTCGTGGGAGTACACAGGCGATGGTCACGCGCTCGCGCTGCGGGCCGGCGCCACATTGATCGGCATGGAGTTCGTGCAGTTCCATCCCACGGGGATGGTCTGGCCGCCGAGCGTGAAGGGCATCCTCGTCACGGAGGGGGTGCGTGGTGACGGTGGCGTGCTCCGTAACTCCGAGGGCGAGCGGTTCATGTTCCGCTACGTGCCGGACGTGTTCAAGGGGCAGTACGCGGAGACGGAGGAGGAGGCCGACCGCTGGTACGAGGACCCCGACAACAATCGCCGCACACCCGACCTGCTCCCGCGGGACGAGGTAGCACGGGCGATCAACACCGAGGTGAAGGAGGGTCGGGGTTCGCCGCGTGGTGGCGTGTTCCTCGACATCGCGAGCCGACTGCCCGCCGAGGAGATCAAACGGCGGCTGCCCTCGATGTACCACCAGTTCAAAGAACTGGCCGATGTGGACATCACCGCCGAGCCGATGGAGGTCGGCCCGACGTGTCACTACGTGATGGGCGGCATCGAGGTCGATCCGGACACGGGAGCGTCGATCGTGCCCGGCCTGTTCGCTGCGGGGGAGTGCGCGGGAGGTATGCACGGATCCAACCGGCTCGGCGGCAACTCGCTGTCGGACCTGCTGGTGTTCGGGCGTAGGGCGGGGCTCGGCGCCGCGGACTACGTCGACTCGCTCACCGACCGGCCCACCGTGTCCGCAGTGGACCTGGCGATGGCCGAGAGGACGGCTTTGGCGCCGTTCGACCCACCTCGGGACGGTCAGGAGGCCGAGAACCCCTACTCCCTCCAGATCGAATTGCAGCAGTGCATGAACGACCTCGTGGGCATCATCCGCACGGCCGAGGAGATCGAGACGGCCCTTGAGAGGCTCGACGGGATTCGGGGGCGTCTTCGGGCGGTCACGGTGGAAGGGCACCGGCAGTACAACCCCGGCTGGCACCTGGCGTTGGATCTGCACAACATGCTGTTGGTGAGCGAGTGCGTGGCGCGCTCGGCGTTGCGTCGCACCGAGAGCAGGGGCGGGCACACGCGCGACGACTACCCGCAGATGGACGTGCAGTGGCGCAACACGCTGTTGGTGTGTTCGGCCACCGACCGGGAAGCACCCATCCCGCGTATCGAGGTGACCACCAAGGAGCAGGAGCCGATGAGAGCCGACCTGCTCGCCCTGTTCGAGCTCTCCGAATTGGAGAAGTACTACACCGACGAGGAACTGGCCGACCATCCGGAAAGGACGGCCTGATATGGGCTACCAGGCGAAACTGCGAGTGTGGCGCGGCGACGACGGTGCCGGTGAGCTGCGTGACTACACCGTCGAGGCCAATGAGGGTGAGGTCGTGCTCGACCTGATCCATCGGTTGCAGGCCACGCAGACACCCGACCTGGCCGTGCGGTGGAACTGCAAGGCGGGAAAGTGCGGTTCCTGCTCGGCGGAGGTCAACGGCAGGCCACGTCTGTTGTGCATGACGAGACTGTCGGTCTTCGACGAGGACGAGACCATCACCGTGACCCCCATGCGCACGTTCCCGGTGGTACGTGACCTCGTCAACGACGTGTCCTACAACTACGTCAAGGCGCGGGAGGTTCCGGCGTTCACGCCTCCGCCCGAGCTGGAGCTCGGCGAGTACCGCATGCAGCAGGTCGATGTGCAGCGTTCGCAGGAGTTCCGCAAATGCATCGAGTGCTTCCTGTGTCAGAACGTCTGTCACGTGATCCGGGACCACGAGGAGAACAAGCCCGTCTTCTCGGGGCCGCGTTACCTCATGCGGATCGCGGAGCTGGAAATGCACCCGCTCGACGTGGCCGACCGTGTGGACCAGGTGCAGACCGAACACGGACTCGGCTACTGCAACATCACCAAGTGCTGCACGGAGGTGTGTCCCGAGAACATCCACATCACCGACAACGCGCTCATCCCGATGAAGGAGCGCGTCGCCGATCGTCGTTACGACCCGGTGGTGTGGCTGGGTAACAAGCTTTTCCGCCGAGGCGAACGGTGAGGACCGCCGAGCGCACCGACGCGAAGGTGGAGAAAGGGGCCGTCCGGAACACGGACGACGGCCCCTTTCTCTCGGCTCGGAGGGGCTTGTTCTACACCGGTTGGTTGTCGGGGGTGAGCACGCCTTCCTCGGTTTCGGCCTTACCGTCCGCTACGATCGCCTTCTCGCTGCGGCGGTTGCGCGATTCGAGCCACTTCGCCACACCGGTCAACGCCAGGCACATGATGATGTACATGGCGCCGACCACGATGGTGATCGGAATCAGCGGCCGGTCGAATTCGAGCATGCTGCCGAGGTAGCGGGCGTAGAGCAGCAGTTCCTCGTAGGTGATGAGGAAGCCCAGCGCGGTGTCCTTCAGCAACACCACGAGCTGACTGATGATCGCGGGCAGCATGGCACGCAGTGCCTGCGGCAGCAGCACCAGACGCATCACCTGCGTCTTACGCATGCCGATGGCGTAGGCCGCCTCGCTCTGGCCCTTCGGCAGCGACAGGATTCCGGCACGGAAGACCTCGGCCAGCACCGAACCGTTGTACAGGGTCAGGCCGAGTACGACGGAATAGAAGGGCGCACCCAGCGCGAGCCCGTAGTGGAAGAAGAAGATCATCACCACGAGCGGGACCGCCCGGAAGAACTCCACGACGAGCGTTGCGGGGACCCGGATGGCCGCGTGCTCGGACAGTCGGGCGATCGCGAAGATCGCACCGAAGGCGAGCGCCAACACCGTCGCCACGGCGAACGCCTTCAGCGTGTTGCCCAGCGCCGCGAGGACTTCCAGCTGGACCTGCTCGTAGAGGACCCATTCCCACATGCCGGCGTCGAACTGGCCGGCGTCGGCGAACTTGTAGATGACGTAGCCGATGACCGCCGCGATGGCGAGCACCCCCACCACCGCGTACAGGCGGTGGCGTACTCGCGACTTCGGCCCCGGGACGTCGAACAGGACGGCGCTCATCGGGCCACGCTCCAGCGCTTCTCGAGACTGCGTTGCAGCAGAGTCATGGGAGTGATCAGGATGACGAAGCCGAGTGCGACCCACAGCAACCCGATCAAGACGCTGTATCCGCGCTCGGACAGGTAGTTCTGGATCGCTCCCGCCTCGACGACCGAGAACCCGGCCGCGATCGTGGTGTTCTTCAGCAGCGCGATCATCGTGCTGACCATCGGCGGCACGACGGAGCGTGTCGCCTGCGGCAGCACGACGTGACTCAACGTCTGTCCGAACGTGAGCCCGATCGCCCGCGCGGCCTCGGCTTGGCCGACCGGCACCGTGTTGATGCCCGACCGCACGACCTCGCACACGAACGCGGCCGTGTACATGGTCAACGCCACGACGGCGGCCCAGAAGTATGACAGGTCGGCGACTTCCAGCAGCGGGAAGGCGAAGACGAAGAAGAAGAACAGCAGTGTCAGCGGCGTGTTACGGAACAACGTCACGTATGCCGCGCCCGCGGCGCGCAGGATCGGCACCGGGCTCACGCGCAGCATCGCCAGGATGGTGCCCAGCACCAACGAGCCGATCGCCGACAAGACGAACAGTTTGATGGTATTGAGAAAACCCGGCCCGTACAGGTCGAGGTTGTCCAGCAGTACGTCCATGTTTCCCTCGGTGGTGCGGGGACTGATGGGGCTGCCGACGTGTGTGGCCCTCGGCGGTTCCACCGATGAGGGGGTTGGTCACCACCGAGGGCCTTGCGTCGGCGTCAGTAGCGTTCGACTTCCGGCATGTCGGCCTGAGTGCCCGACTTGCCGAGCGTGGCATCGTAGATCTCCTGCCAGGTGCCGTCCTCCATGGCTTCCTCCAGGATGTCGTTCACCTTGTCCCGGAGGGCGTCGTCCTCCTTCGGCAGGCCGATGCCGTAGGGCTCCTCGGTGAAGGACTCGCCGACGACCTTCAGCTCGTCGGGCTGCTGGGCGGCGTAGCCGAGCAGGATGGCGTCGTCGGTGGTGACGACGTCGACCTGGCCGTTGAGCAGCTCGGACACGCACTGCGAGTAGGTCTGCAACTCGACGATGTTCTCGGGCTCGGTCAGGCCCTCGTCGCGGACGTTCTGGATCGGCGTGGACCCGCTCACCGAGCAGACCTTCTTGCCCTTGAGGTCGTCCTTGCCGTTGACGTCCTCGTTGTCCTTGGCGACTAGCAGGCCCTGTCCGGCGATGAAGTACGGGCCGGCGAAGCTGATCTGCTGCTTGCGCTTGTCGTTGATGGTGTACGTGCCGACGTAGTAGTGCACGTCACCGTTGATGATGGCCTGTTCCCGACCCGCGGACGGGACGGCCTTGTACTCGATCTTCTTCGGGTCGAATCCGAGCTTGGCGGAGATCAGCCGGGCGATCTCGACGTCGAAACCGCTGTACTCGCCGCTCGTCGGGTCCTTGTACCCGAGGTTCGGCTGGTCGTCCTTGACACCGACGACCACATGGCCGGTCTTCTTCATCTGGTCGAAGGTCGGGGAGCCTTCGACGGTGACGTCCTCGGCCACCTCGTAGCTCAAAGCAGCGGTGTCGCCGTTGCCGTTCCCACCGTCGCCGCCGTCGGACGGACCGCCCTCCTTACCGCACGCGGTGAGCGCGAGGCATGCCGCCAGCAGTCCCGCCGTCAGGGTGCGGATCTTCATATGTGCCTCTCCTGTTTCCGGTTGGGGCGGCGAACGCCGCCGTGACTGGCCATAACTGTCAGTGCGTCAGGATCTTGCCGAGGAAGTCCTTTGCCCGGTCCGACTTGGGAGCGGTGAAGAACTCGTCGGGGGTGGCGTCCTCGACGATCTCGCCGTCCGCCATGAACACCACCCGATGAGCGGCCCGCCGGGCGAAGCCCATCTCATGGGTGACGACGAGCATCGTCATGCCGTCGTCGGCGAGCTCGGTCATGGTGTCGAGTACTTCCTGGACCATCTCGGGGTCCAGGGCGGAGGTGGGCTCGTCGAACAACATCACCTTGGGACGCATCGCCAGCGCCCTCGCGATCGCGGCGCGTTGTTGCTGACCGCCGGACAGCTGCGCCGGGTATTTCTCGGCCTGATTGGCGATTCCGACCCGGTCGAGCAGCTCCATCGCTGTTTTGCGGGCCTCCTCGGCGCTGACCTTGCGCACTTTGATCGGCCCGAGCGTGACGTTGTCGAGAATCGTCTTGTGCGCGAACAGGTTGAACTGTTGGAAGACCATTCCGACGTCCGCACGCAGAGCGGCCAGCGCCCTGCCCTCGGCGGGAAGCGGCTTGCCGTCGATGCTGATCTCCCCTGAGTCGATCGGCTCGAGCCTGTTGAGCGCGCGACACAGGGTCGACTTGCCGGAACCGGACGGTCCGAGGACGACCACGACCTGGCCCCGCGGGACCTCGAGGTTGATGTCATGAGCACGTGCAGGTCGCCGAAATGTTTGTTCACCGCCACCGCCTGGATCATCGGCGGCGTGGGCGTCGCGGTGCTCATCTGACCTCCATCACACGGCAAGCCGCGGGTCGCGGGTTGTCACGGGCAATATTCGGATTTAACACCTTTGGGGCAATCCAGTGCGCTCTTTGAATCAAAAAGTAACCTTAGGTGTCGGCGGGTGCAGACGAGAGTGGCCCCTGTGGGGTGTTATCGAACTCTAACTTGTGAGGGACCCGGGCGCGACGAAGTGGCCGAACACCGTTGACCTACCCTGGCAGGCGTGACCCGCACCTACACGATCCGCACCTTCGGGTGCCAAATGAACGTGCACGATTCGGAGCGCCTCGCCGGGCAGCTTGAGGAAGCTGGGTACTCACTTGCCGCCGAGGGCGAGCAAGCCGACGTGGTCGTGTTGAACACCTGTGCGGTGCGTGAGAACGCCGACAACAAGCTCTACGGTCATCTCGGTCACCTGCGCGCCGCCAAGGCGGCCAATCCCGGGATGCAGATCGCCGTCGGCGGCTGTTTGGCGCAGAAGGACCGGGGAGAGATCGTGCGACGTGCGCCCTGGGTGGACGTCGTGTTCGGTACGCACAACCTGGGCTCGCTGCCCGTGCTGCTGGAACGGGCCCGGCACAACGCCGAGGCGCAGGTGGAGATCGTGGAGGCGCTGGAGACCTTCCCGTCCACGCTGCCCGCGCGACGCGAATCGGCCTATTCGGGCTGGGTCTCGATCTCAGTGGGCTGTAACAACACGTGCACCTTCTGTATCGTGCCGTCACTGCGCGGCAAGGAACGCGACCGTCGTCCCGGCGAGATCCTCGCCGAAGTGGAAGCGCTCGTCGCCGAGGGAGTGCTGGAAGTAACGCTGCTGGGACAGAACGTGAACTCCTACGGCGTCGAGTTCGGTGACCGGTACGCGTTCGGCAAACTGCTGCGGTCGTGCGGTTCCATCGACGGTCTGGAGCGCGTGCGGTTCACCTCGCCGCACCCGGCCGCGTTCACCGACGACGTGATCGACGCGATGGCGGAGACCCCCAACGTCTGCCATCAGCTGCACATGCCGCTGCAGTCGGGTTCCGACCGCGTGTTGAAGGCGATGCGTCGCTCCTACCGGTCGGCTCGATTCTTGTCCATCTTGGACAAGGTGAGGGCGGCCATGCCGGACGCGGCCATCACCACCGACATCATCGTGGGCTTCCCCGGCGAGACGGAGGAGGACTTCCAACAGACTCTCGAAGTGGTACGGCAGGCGCGGTTCTCCAGCGCCTTCACGTTCCAGTACTCGCCGCGTCCCGGTACCCCGGCCGCCGAGATGCCCGACCAGGTGCCGAAGGAAGTCGTGCAGGAGCGCTACGACCGGCTCGTCGAACTGCAGAACGACATCTCCTGGCAGGAGAACCGCAAGCTCGTCGGCACCACGGTGGAGCTGCTCGTCGCCACGGGGGAAGGTCGTAAGGACGCCGAGACCCACAGGATGAGTGGCCGTGCCCGTGACGGTAGGTTGGTTCACTTCACGCCGCGCGGTGACGCCATCGACCGGGAGATCCGTCCGGGCGACATCGTCGAGACCACGATCACCTATGCGGCGCCGCACCACCTCGTGGCCGACGGGGACGTGTTGTCGCATCGTCGCACCAAAGCGGGTGACAATGTGGAGGCCGGGCTGCGGCCTCGAACGAAAGGCGTCAGCCTCGGGCTGCCCTCGTTCGGCCCGAAGCCCACGGCCACCGTGAGCGCCGGTATGGAAGGGTGTTCGCTGTGAACGAGAAGTCCGATTCGGACGCGGCTGAGAACGACGCGGGACTCGAGCGGCTCGCCGCCGACGTCAACGAGACGCTCGGCAAGGCCGTCAAGACGGTCGAGCTCGGGCGTCGCGGCTTCACCATCGCGGTCGTCGTGTTCGCGTTGGTGGTGGGGCTCGTGCTGCCGTGGGCCGGTGGTCACGCGGGCTGGGAGGCGTTGCTCGGTGAGGCGGGCCCGATCCCGCAGCTGTTCGCCGCGACGTCCACCGGCTTCGGGGTGTTGGCCTCCGCGCTCGCGTTGGCGACCCGCAGGTGGTGGTTGACGTGGGTGTGCGCTGTCGGAGGATGGTTCGCCTTCGTCGACGGCATCCTCGCTGTGTGGTCGCAGCAGTCGTCCAGTCTCGGCGGGGCATCGGGAACAGGCCCCGGAATCGGTCTCGTCGTCGCGACCGTCGCGATGCTGGTGCTGGCCGTCCACTGGATGCAGGTCGCCTGGTCGCGTTCCTGAAGACCATCAACAGTAGAGCAACAGAAGCAGCAGAGCGGTAAAAAGCGGTGGGGAGTGGAATGCTCCCCACCGCTTTGCTTTTCCACTAGCGGTTGGCCACCGCTTCTTCGGCTGTGCGCAGCCATTCGCGCCACTGCGCCGCCTGTTCCTCGGCCTGTCTCGCGCGGCGCTCGTCGCCCGCGGCACGTGCCTTCGCAGCCTGGGCCTCGAACTGCTCGACTCGCTCGCGGAACTGGGCGACCCTCGCCTGCACCTCCGGGTCCGTCCTCCGCCAGCGAGCCTCCTCGGCCTGGCGGATCTTGTCCTGCACGGCCTTCAACCGACCGTCGAGTTCCCGGACACGGTCCCGAGGCACCTTGCCGATCCTGTCCCAGCTGTCCTGAATGCGACGGAACTGGGCCTTGGCGGCGTCCAAGTTGGCCGACGGGTCGATCTTCTCGGCCTCGACCAGCAGTTCCTCCTTGCGGGCCGCGTTCTCGGCGAACTCGGCGTCCCGTTCCGAGAACGCCGCGGCACGACGGGAGAAGAAGGCGTCCTGCGCCGCCCGGAACCGCTGCCACAGGGCTTCGTCCGCGTCCTTGGGGGCGCGGCCTGCGGCCTTCCATTCGGCCATGAGTTCCTTGTACCGGGCGGTGGTGGGGCCCCAGTCGGTGGAGTCGGACAGCGCCTCCGCCTCCGCGATCAACTCCTCCTTACGGCGTTTGGCCGCGGCCCGCTGCTTGTCCAGCTCGGCGAAGTGGGAACCCCTGCGACGGCTGAACGCCTCGCGGGCCTTGGAGAACCGCTTCCACAACTCGTCGTCGGTCTTGCGGTCGACCCCCCGGATGGTCTTCCACTCCTCCAGGATGGCCTTGAGTCGATCGCCTGCTGCCTTCCACTGGGTGGACGACGCGGCGATCTCCTCCGCCTCCTCCACGAGCGCCTGTTTACGGGCCACCGCCTCGGCCTTGGCCCGCTCGCGCTCCTGCCGCTGCCGCTGCACCTCCTGTTCGGCGCGTTCGACGATGTGGTCGAGCCGCGCACGCAGGGCGTCGAGGTCACCGACGACAGCGGCGTCGGTGAGGCGGTCGCGGAGATTCGTCGCGCTCGACAACGCCTGTTTCGGGTCGCCCGCGCCGGAGGTCAGCCTGGTCTCCAGCAGCTCGGCCTCGGTGCGGAGGTCGTCGAATTTGCGCGCGTAATGCCTCAGTCCCTCTTCGGCCGAGCCCGCCTGCCACACACCGACAGCACGCTCGCCGTCGGCGGTGCGCACGTACACAGTGCCGTCGTCGTCGACACGTCCCCACCGCGACGGCTGTGTTTCGGCGGCCGGCACAGCGGGTGCCTGTGTGCCACCGGGGGACTGGGTCACCTGGTGGGGCGTGGGAACGTCCGCGGAGGCGTCGTGGGCGTCACTGCCGCGGGGATTGTTCTGCTCGGCCATGGCCGGCTCCTTCTCGCTGTCCGGCCCGCGGATGCCGCGGGCGCCCCGCTATGGTGCGGGGCCGGGTCGTGCGTGTACGGGTCTGTAGGCCGCATTCAAACAGGTAACACCGGTTCTGGGTACTCCATACCTCGATAGGTACCTCCCGTGACTCTGCCGGTAACCTCGGAACGCGTGATCTCGTGTGCCGTCGTGGTGCCTCAGCCCCCGCTGCTCGTGCCTGCGCTCGTGCCGGGCGCGGTGGAGCGTACCGCCGCCGTGCGGGACGCGACGTTGGCGGCGGCGCGTGCGTTGGCCGAGGTCAGCAAGCAGTGGCTGGCGGTGGGCGTCGGCGCGCGACGCGCCACGATCGAGCCTGACACACAGGGCAGCTTCCGTGGTTTCGGTGTGGATGTCCCTGTCAGCCTAAGCAGTGCCCCCACCGCGGCTGCACCGAGGGAGCTCCCGCTGTCCGTCCTCGTGGCGGGGTGGTTGCGGGAACAGGTGGGAGCCGCTTCGGTGCGAGTGGAGCTCGTCGCCGAACACGCGGACGTCGCCGAGTGTGTGACGCTCGGCGAGCAGCTCGCAGCCGCGGAGGAGCGTGCGCTGTTGGTGCTGGGCGACGGTTCCACCCGGCATGAGACCGCGCCTTCAGGATGGCCCGACGCCAGGGCGGAGGACTTCGACGCCCGGGTGCGTACGGCGTTGGCGGAGGCGGACCACGAAGCCCTGTTGGCGGTGGACCCGGCTCTGGCGGCCGAGCTCCAGGCCCAAGGGCGGGCGGCGTGGCAGGTACTCGCGGGGCTGGCCCGAACGAGGACCGGATGGTGTGGAGAGGTGTTGTATTCGGACGCGCCGTTCGGGGTGGCTTATCACGTCGCGAGGTGGGTCGGCCGGTGATCGTTCCCGTCGCCGTCGTCGGCCCCACCGCTACCGGCAAGACAGCGCTCGGTGTCGAGATCGCGCTCGCGCTGGGCGGTGAGGTGATCAACGCCGACGCCATGCAGCTGTACCGCGGCATGGACATCGGTACGGCCAAGGCCACGCCCGAGGAACGGCGGGGCGTGCCACACCATCTGCTCGACGTGCTGGACGTCACCGAGACGGCTTCGGTGGCGGCTTACCAGGCGCAGGCTCGCGCGACGATCGAGTCGTTGTTGGAGCGTGGCACGGTGCCGGTGATCGTCGGTGGGTCCGGGCTGTACGTGCAGGCGATCGTGGATGATCTTCGCTTCCCGGGCACCGATCCCGCCGTGCGCAAGCAGTGGGAGGAGCGTGCTCGCGTCGAGGGCACGGCGGCACTGCATCGACGACTGTCGGAACTCGATCCGAAGGCCGCCGACACGATCCTGCCCACCGACACCCGCCGCATCGTGCGCGCGCTGGAGGTCATCACGTTGACCGGGGAGCCGTTCTCGGCCAATCTGCCCGAACCGGGGCCGCCGCGTTACGGCACGGTGCTGATCGGGGTGGATCGCGCTGTCGACGAACTCGACGAACGGGTCGAGCGCAGGGTCGAGCGGATGTTCGCCGCCGGACTCGTCGACGAGGTGCGGCGTTTGGAGAAACAGGGCCTACGGGAGGGCAAGACGGCGTCGCGGGCGCTCGGGTATCGGCAGGTACTCGACGCGTTGGCAGGTGACGGTGATCTCGCCGCGGCGGAGCGGGCCACCGTGGTGGCGACACGCCGGTTCGTGCGCAGACAGCGGTCGTGGTTCCGTCGGGACGACCGCATCCGGTGGTTCGACGGTGGCGCTCCCGATCTGGTCGACACCGTGCTCTCGCAGCTCGACCCGTAATCTTGTCGGCATGGCTGGCATCGAGTTCCTCAAGGGGCACGGCACGCAGAACGACTTCGTGCTACTTCCCGATCCCGACGCGTCGCTGGAACTGACCCCCCAACGGGTTGCGGCGCTGTGTGATCGGCGGCGGGGGCTCGGTGCCGACGGGGTGCTGCGAGTCGTGCGCTCGGCCGCGTTGGACGCCGGTCCGAGCGACTCGGAGGCCGAGTGGTTCATGGACTACCGCAACGCCGACGGCTCGATCGCGGAGATGTGCGGCAACGGTGTGCGAGTGTTCGCACGCTACCTCGTCGAAGCCGGTCTGGAGGCCGGCCCGGAGTTCCCGGTGGGGACGAGGGCGGGTGACCGTCACGTCCGCGTGCACGACGACCTCTCCGTGACCGTGCATATGGGGGCGGCCACGATCACCGGCACCTCCGTGGCGGTTGTGGGTGGGCGCGAACTGTCCGGTGTGGCCGTGGACGTCGGTAACCCGCATCTGGTGTCGGTGCTCGACGACGACGTCGACGAGCTCGACCTTCGGGACGCGCCGAGGTACGACACCGAGGTGTTCCCCGAAGGGGTCAACCTGGAGTTCGTCAACGTGCTCGGTTCCGAGGAGCTGCGTATGAGGGTCTACGAACGCGGTGTCGGCGAGACTCGGGCGTGCGGTACCGGCACGGTGGCGGCGGTGGCCGCGGCGTTGCACCTGCGCGGTGTCGACACCGGGGAGTCCACCGTCGACATTCCGGGGGGCCGGGTGTCGGTCACGGTGGGCAAGGGCGTTTCGACGTTGACCGGCCCGGCGGAGTTCGTCGCCAAGGGCGAACTCGACCGTGCGTGGTGGGAGGCCCTCGGCTGAGCGCAGCAGCGGTATCCGGGGCATCCGGGTCAGCTGGCCACCGGGCGGGTACTCGGTGGCACCAGGTCCGGGGTGCGGCGCAGCGGGGACAGCAACACCCACAACAGGGCCAGGACGTTGCCCGCCGAGCACAGCCACACGGTCGCCGATACGCCCAACCACTGTCCTGCCACACCACCGAGCAGGCTTCCGATCGGCAGCACTCCCCAGACGAGGAACCGCACGCTGGCGTTCATGCGGCCCAGCAGGTGGTCGGGGCAGAGGGTCTGGCGATAGCTGACCTGTGCGACGTTGTAGACGATGATCCCGTAGCTGACGATCACGAACGCCACCGCGGCGAGGGCGATGCGCCAGTCCGGTTCGGACAGTGGTACGAGCAGCTGGGCGGGCCAGGTCACCAGTGGTACCAGCCAGATGGCACGGACGAGACCGACGCGTTCCAGTAGTCGGCCCGCGGTGACCGCGCCGAGGACGCCACCGACTCCGTGGCAGGCGAGCAGCCAGCCGACACCGGCGGGGGACAGGTGCAGTTCGCGGGTCAAGAACAGTACCTCCACCGCGGTGAACATGCCGCCCGCGAAATTCGCCGAGGCGGTGCACAGCGTGATGGCCCGCAGTGAGGGAGTGGTGAACACGAACCGCAGCCCCTCGGCCACCTGCGCACGCAGACCCGGTTGACCGGCGTGCGGGGTCGGCGGGGGTTCTTCGGTCCGGATACGACGCAGGAACCATGCCGACGCCAGATAACTTCCACCGACGGTGGCCAATGCGTTGGCGGCACCGAGCAAGTGGGTGAGCGTACCGGCCAGCCCGGGGCCGCCGACATTGGCGACCGACTGGCTGACCTGGAGCTTCGCATTGCCGTCCACCAGCTTTCCCCGTCCCACCAGTGACGGCAGGTACGACTGGTACGCGATGTCGAAGAAGACCGTGCAGGCGCCCACCAGCGTGGCCACGGTGACCAGGTGAACCAGTGTCAACGCTCCGGCCCACCAGGCGAGTGGGATCGTCAGCAACAGCAGTCCTCGGATGAGGTCGGCACGCACCATGAGCGGTCTGCGGCGCATCCGATCCACCCACACCCCCGCGGGGAGGCCCAACAGGAGGAACGCGGCGTTCTCGGCGGCGGTCAGCAGTCCCATCTCCAGAGGTGTCGCGGCCAGGGTCGTGACCGCGAGGACGGGAAGCACGGTCACACCGACGAAGGTGCCGAACTGACTGGCCGTCTGACCCGCCCACAGCAGGCGGAAGTCGCGATGGCGCCACAGCGTGTCCCCAGGCATGGGGGGCAGTATGAACTGAGTGATTGGAAACTGTCAATCATTTATTCGACGACGTAGAGTGCCCCTGTGGTCACGAGGCGACGTAAAGCCACAGAGGTCGAAGCCAGCGCGCTCGCATCGGGAATACGGTTGCGGATCATCCGGTTGACCTATGCGGAAGCGCTGACGAACAAGGAATTGGCGCAGCGGCTGGGTAAGGACCCGGCCACCACGCTGCACCACGTCCGCAAACTCGTGGACGCAGGTTTTCTCACACCCGAGCCCGCTCGGCGCGGCGCCCGGGGCGCGAAGGAGATCCCGTACCGTTCCACGGGACTGTCGTGGCAGCTCGACATCGGCCAGGACCCCGCCGTCGGCAACGCCATCTTCGAGGCGTTCCTCGCCGAGGTGGCCGACGTGGGCCCGGAGAACATGGCCCAGTGGCGTTTGGTCGCGCAGGTCCCCCCCGAGCGGCTCGACGAGTTCAAACAGCGGATGCAGACCGTCCTCAACGAGTTCAGCACCGAGCCGGTCGACGAGGACGCGGAGCGCACCGCGGTGTACGTAGCCCTGTATCCGAGCAGATAAATGGGTCGTTCTTTCCCGCGAAGCGTGGGACGATAGAGGCACGATGACAGAACTGACGCAGAACTTCCTTCCCGAGGCCGACCTCGACGGCGTCGAGTTGTCCGACGGGGAGCTCGAACTCTCCGACCGCGCGTCACTGCGCAGGGTGGCGGGGCTGTCCACAGAACTGGCCGACGTCACCGAGGTCGAGTACCGACAGCTGCGGTTGGAACGGGTCGTCCTCGTCGGCGTGTGGACCGAAGGGACGGCGGAACAGGCCGAGGAGTCGCTGGCCGAACTGGCGCGCCTGGCCGAGACGGCGGGCTCCGAGGTGCTCGAAGGCCTGGTCCAGCGTCGTTCACGGCCGGACCCCGCCACCTACATCGGGTCGGGCAAGGTGAAGGCCCTGGCCGACATCGTGGCTTCCACCGGAGCGGACACGGTCATCTGTGACGGTGAGCTCTCACCCAGCCAGCTGCGACAGCTGGAGGAGAGGCTGCACGTGAAGGTCATCGACCGTACGGCGCTGATCCTCGACATCTTCGCCCAGCACGCGCGTTCCCGCGAGGGCAAGGCACAGGTCGAGCTCGCCCAGCTCGAGTACCTGCTTCCCCGCCTGCGTGGGTGGGGTCAGTCGCTGTCGCGACAGGCCGGTGGTCGCGCGGGCGGCGCGAACGGCGGTGTGGGTCTGCGTGGCCCCGGTGAGACCAAGTTGGAGACCGACCGCAGGCGTATCAACAAGCGCATCGCGAAGCTGCGCCGGGAGATCGCCGCGATGGACACCATCCGCGCCACCAAGCGGGGACGCAGGATGGCCAACGAAGTGCCGAGCGTCGCGCTCGTCGGATACACCAATGCGGGCAAGTCCAGCATCCTCAACGCGGTGACCGGGGCCGGGGTGTTGGTGGAGGACGCCCTGTTCGCCACCCTCGATCCCACCACCCGGCGGACGGAGACGCCGGACGGCAGGGTGTACACGCTGACCGACACCGTCGGGTTCGTGCGGCACCTGCCTCACCAGTTGGTCGACGCGTTCCGCTCGACACTCGACGAGGCCGCCGACGCCGACCTGTTGCTGCACGTCGTCGACGGCGCGGCCGCCGCGCCCGAGGACCAGGTGGTCGCCGTGCGCGAGGTCCTCGCCGAAATCGCCGAGAAGCGGGCCGAACCGCTACCGCCTGAGCTGGTGGTCATCAACAAGGCCGACATCGCCGACGAGATGACCCTGGCGCGGCTGCGTAATCTGCTGCCCGATGCGGTCGTCGTCTCCGCGCACAGCGGGCAGGGCATCGACACCCTCCTGTCCGAGATCGCTGCTCGGCTGCCCAAGCCGGAGACCGTCGTGGACGTCGTGGTGCCCTACACCCGAGGGGAACTCGTCGCGAAGGCGTACGCCGAGGGCGAGGTGCTCGCAGAGGAGCACCGCCCCGAGGGCACGCACCTGCGGGCCAGGGTGCATCCCGAGCTCGCGGCGGCTCTTGCGGATTACGCCACGAATGGTTCCGGAGCGTGAGGCTACCGTAGCGGTGTGAGAACGTTCGGCCTCGGAATCGGCATCGTCACCTTCATGTTGACGCTGTTGTTCGGGACCGCCTCGGCCGCGTACGCCGAGCAAGACGGTGCCGTGCCCGAACCCGAGGTCCGATGTGTCATCGACGACCCGCGACTGGAGGAGCTGTCCGGTCTCGCCGCCGACTCGACGCACCTCTACGCGGTCAACGACGGGGGCACGCGACTGGAGGTGGCGGTCCTCGGCGACGACTGCCGGGTACGTGACCTCATCACGGCCCCCACGGACCCGTACGACGTCGAGGACCTCGCGCTCGGACCCGACGGCACTTTCTGGCTCGGCGATACGGGGGACAACAGAGGTCAACGTGAGACGGTCGCATTGCACGCGCTGTCGCGGGACGGCACGTCGGTGCTGTATCGGCTCACCTACCCGGACGGACCTCGAGACGCCGAGGCGCTCGTCGTGGACCGTGAGGGCACGCCGTACATCATCACGAAGGACGTCCTCGGTTCCAGCCGGGTCTATCGGCCCGCGCAGCCGCTGACCAGTCCTGGGCCCACCCCGTTGGAGAAGGTGGCCACGATCTCACTGTTGCCGACCCGGACACCGGGTGGGCCGGTCGGCATGGCGGGCAGCGTGTTGATCACGGGTGCGGCGTTGTCCAGTGACGGGAGTGTGGTGGCGGTACGGACCTACACCGACGCCTATCTGTACCCGGTGACCGAGGGCGACATCGTTGCGGCTTTCTCGCGGGAACCGGTGCGGGTTCCGCTTCCTCATGAGCGGCAGGGGGAGGCCATCGCCTTCACCCCCGACGGGACGTTGTTGTCGGCCAGTGAGGGGCGCGGTGAGCCGTTGCGGGCCGTTCCGGACGCCGTGGGTCTCGTCGGCGACGCATCCGCCGGAGTCGAGGAACGAGGAACGGGCACGACACCGGAAACCGCCGAGGACGGGCCCACCGAGTCGACCGAACACGGTTCCGGTCTCGGAGTGGTGCCGAGTTTCCTCATCGCCATCGCGCTCGCCGCCGTGTTGCTGGCCGGATTCGGCCGGCGCCGCCGTTGACCACTCCGGTGAGGTCGCGGAAAAGACGCGGTTACGCGGTCCGATGCGGAAACACCGGTGGTGACGATCGGGAATGGGCTTTGAATGGCCTTTGAGGTGTTCCGAGCACGTATCCGCCGCGGTTCACAACCGTCGGAGAACCGCGACCACTTTTCCGAGGATCGTGGCGTCGTCCCCCGGAATCGGTTCGTACGCCTCGTTCTGCGGGACCAGCCAGATATGGCCGTCCTTGCGCTTGAACGTTTTCACCGTGGCCTCACCGTCGATCATCGCTGCCACGATGTCGCCGTTTTCAGCGGTGGGTTGTTGCCGGACCACCACCCAGTCGCCGTCGGTGATAGCGGCATCGATCATCGAATCGCCCGTGACGCTGAGGAGGAATACATCGCCTTCACCGACGATGTCCTTGGGCAGCGGATAGACGTCTTCGATCGATTCCTCTGCCAATACGGGTTTACCTGCGGCGATACGGCCGACCAGGGGTACGAACGCGGGTTGGGGCATGGAGCGTTCCGCGGTGGCCGAGGTGGTCGGGGGGATGGGGTGCTCCGAATCCAACGCGAGTACGCCCACGGCCCGGGGGCGATTGGCGTCGCGCCTCAGATATCCCTTGCGCTGCAACGCCTTCAATTGATGGGAAACCGACGAGGTGGAGGTGAGCCCAACCGCTTCACCGATTTCCCGGACGCTGGGCGGGTACCCGTACTTGTCCACCCACGTCCTGATCACCTCGAGCACTTTCTGTTGCCGCGGCGTGAGGTTTGTGTCCGGGGCCTCGACCGCCTGCGGAAGGTCGGAAACCTTACCGCTGTCGGTTGTCTTGCGTGCCACCGCGTTACGCCTCCCAATCGCCGGCCGACCCGAGGTCGGGCTCTGTCGAACTCCGCTCACGACGCTAACCCGCCTCGGCGGGGATCTCAAACGTTTGTTCGACCTGCGCGTCGATGTCGCCCAATTTTCGCACGCGGGAGTGTCGGTATTCGCACGGGTGTTCGACGGTGGGTATGTTCGGGGATCGCCACGGTGGTCGCGAACGGGACGCGATGGCGTGTGGTGGTCGAACAGGGCCGCTGTGTCGGGTCGGGGTCGGCGGCGTCGAGCGTGGGGTGGTTGACGGCGGCATTCCGGGAACCCCCGGGGTGCGTGCAGTCGGAGGGTCCGCCGGGCTTTCGGGGTGTGGGAGCCGTCCTCCGGTAGCCCCCGTGTCACCGGTTCGCCCCACGCGTAGGCTGTCCGGGGTTTGTGCCCGTGCTCGAAGGGGTCATGGGGCCGAAGGGGGAGCATCCTATGTCGGTTCTCACCCCGTCGGGGGGCGGGGGTGCGGTTGCGCGCACCCTCGCGGCCTTCTATGGTCAACCACCACATCTAGTAGTTACATCGCTGTAATTGGTCTATAAGTTGGGTTACGATCGCGGTTGTCGTTCATCGTTGGGGTACTCGAAAAGGTGCCGTAAGCGATCGCGGACAGCTGTGATCAACGGTGGTCACGGATCACGTGTGGTGTGGCCGCGGCGCGACGAACACAGGACAGGGACACGGTGTTCCTGCTCTGCGGGTGAGAACAGGGAGGTGCTCGACCGATGCGGTGTCCGTTCTGCCGGCACGCGGACTCTCGTGTCGTCGATTCCCGCGAGGTGGACGAAGGCCAGGCGATTCGACGCCGTCGGTCGTGTTCAGCCTGCGGACGCCGGTTCACTACGTCCGAAACGATGGTCCTCGCCGTCGTCAAGCGGTCGGGGGTTACCGAGCAGTTCAGCCGCGACAAGGTGGTCCGGGGAGTGCGGCGCGCCTGTCAAGGCCGTCCGGTCGACGACGACGCCCTGCAAAAACTCGCTCAACAGGTCGAGGAGTCGATCCGGGCGACCGGGGTCGCGGAGATACCGAGCCACGAGGTCGGGCTGGCGATACTCGGTCCCCTCAGGGAACTCGACGCCGTGGCTTACCTGAGGTTCGCGAGTGTGTACCGGTCCTTCTCGTCCATCGAGGACTTCGAGGCCGAGATCAAGAACCTGCGTGAGGCGATCGCCGAGTCGGAGTCATCGGCCCAGCAGGACCACAGCGACTGAGGACGCGGACGACGCGTGGCGTCGCCGCCAGTTTCGAACGCGGGAGTGGGAGTCATGACAGAAACCGTGGGGGTCGGCGCGGAATCCTCGCCGAAACCGAGCAAGAAGCGGGGTAGCTCGGGCGCGCGTAAGGGCCTGCGCATCCAGCGCGTCTTCACGACCGAGGGCGTGCACCCCTACGACGAGGTGCGATGGGAGAAGCGCGATGTCGTCATGACCAACTGGCGTGACGGCACGGTGAACTTCGAGCAACGTGGTGTGGAGTTCCCCGACTTCTGGTCGCTCAACGCGACGAACATCGTCACCAGCAAGTACTTCCGTGGGGCGGTTGGCAGTCCCGAACGGGAAAGCAGCCTGAAGCAGCTCATCGACCGCGTCGTCAAGACTTACGTCAAGGCGGGGCTCGAACACGGTTACTTCGCCGGTGCCGCCGACGCCGAGATCTTCGAGCACGAGCTGACATGGATGCTGCTGCACCAGGTGTTCAGCTTCAACTCGCCGGTGTGGTTCAACGTCGGTACCAGTTCGAAGCAGCAGGTCAGCGCCTGCTTCATCCTGTCGGTCGACGACACCATGGAATCGATCCTCAACTGGTACAAGGAAGAGGGTCTGATCTTCAAAGGCGGTTCGGGCGCGGGCCTGAACCTGTCGCGCATCCGTTCGTCGCGGGAACTGTTGTCCTCCGGCGGGACGGCTTCGGGACCGGTGTCGTTCATGCGGGGCGCCGACGCGTCCGCGGGCACCATCAAGTCGGGTGGGGCCACGCGTCGTGCGGCGAAGATGGTGGTTCTCGACGTCGACCACCCCGACGTCGAGGAATTCATCGAGACCAAGGCGCGGGAGGAGCACAAGATCCGGGCGCTCCGGGACGCCGGTTTCGACATGGACCTCGGCGGCGCCGACATCTCGTCGGTGCAGTACCAGAACGCCAACAACTCCGTGCGTGTCTCCGACGAGTTCATGCAGGCCGTCGAGACCGGAGGTGACTTCGGGCTGCGCGCCAGGACGACCGGGGAGATCATCGAGCGGGTCGACGCGAGGTCGCTGTTCCGCAAGATGGCCCAGGCCGCGTGGGAATGCGCCGATCCCGGCATCCAGTACGACGACACGATCAACGATTGGCACACCTGCCCGGAGTCGGGGCGTATCACCGCCTCGAACCCGTGCTCGGAGTACATGCACCTGGACAACTCCAGCTGTAACCTCGCCTCGCTGAACCTGCTGAAGTTCCTGCGTGACGACGGCACGTTCGACGCGGAACTGTTCGTCAAGGCGGTCGAGCTCGTCATCACGGCGATGGACATCTCGATCTGCTTCGCCGACTTCCCGACCGAGGCCATCGCGGAGACCACGCGGAAGTTCCGCCAGCTGGGGATCGGCTACGCCAACCTCGGTGCGCTGCTGATGGCCACGGGACACGCGTACGACTCCGAGGGTGGGCGTGCGCTGGCCGCGGCGATCACCTCGCTGATGACGGCCGTGTCCTACCGACGGTCGGCGGAGTTGGCCGGGATCGTGGGCCCCTACGAGGGGTACGCCCGGAACGCCGAGGCGCACCAGCGCGTGATGCGCAAGCACGCGGCGGCCAACGAACTCGTCCGCACCTACCACGTCAACGACGCCGCGATCAGG
>NZ_DAHVQP010000121.1:0-19800 GCF_027317685.1 Saccharomonospora sp. | reverse complement strand
TTCAGGCGGACGCTCTACCAACTGAGCTACCTGGCCAGGACGCCGGTCCACCACCGGAACGCCGTTGCGACCCTGACGGGACTCGAACCCGCGACCTTCGCCGTGACAGGGCGACGCGCTAACCAACTGCGCCACAGGGCCTTGACTCGTTATTCAGTTATACCAGAGTGCTCCCAACGGGATTCGAACCCGCGTTGCCGCCTTGAAAGGGCGGAGTCCTAGGCCGCTAGACGATGGGAGCCCGATCGGTTCGGCGGACCGACCGACCGCGCTCTCAGGTCCCCCTGGGAGCGATGATTAGTCTACGACACCCCCACACCCCTTTTCACAGGGGGGTCCATGAACCCCGAAAAGCGCCAACTACCTGCGAAAACGCCGACCCCTTCGGCGGAACGGGTGCAAGGTCGAGACAACGCACCGGCACCGCGTCCACAGCGCCGCGTCGACATCGCACCGCCGCCGCATCGACGCCGCACCGCCGCCACCCTTCTCGCCCCCCGCTCATCCCTTCTCGCCACCCGAGCGCCCGGGCGACCGAGGGCGGACGGCCACGACCGAGCCGTGATGCCGCCACAAAATCCCCCGGTCGAACTTCCGCCATACGGAAATTTTTCGGCCAAAAGGTGCTGTAGGCGGTAATTGATTGCCCATCGGCACACATAGCCACTAACTTGACGACGGGGTTGCCTAGATGCACGGGACAGGGGGTGTGCATCTCGGCAACCACATCTTCGACTTCGGCCACCACTTCCCGGCCACTGCTTCGCCGATCCCTCCGTGCCGCCGACGGCTATCGCGGCGGCAGCGGCATCAACCGACACCGACCGGCCATCAGTCGACATCAGCCAACGTCAGCAGGCACCGGCAGGCATCAGCGGGCATCAGCGCTGCACCGGTGGGCGCCCACTTTCGTCCGGGCTCAGACCCAGCATGTCCAACAGGCGCGCACAGTCCTCCGCTCCGGCCGCGCCGTGTGCCACGGCGAGTCGGGCCCTGCGTACCTGATCGTCCGAAATCCGCGGAGCCTCCTGGCCAGCTCGCTGCGTGGGCACGCCCCCATATCGAACACCGTGCCCTTCTCCCTCGTATCGAAGGAGGAACTGCCGTACCTCAACCGACCCGTTCATGGCTCCTCCAAGGCTCGAAGTTGTGGCCGCGAGGCTAGCGACGTGCACGAATAACCCGCAGCCCCCCGGAGAGTGAACTAAAGAACACGGAGAGTGCACAGAAACCCCCACCCGAGGGCTGTGGGAGGTGAACATCACACGTCGACCAGGTAACGGGCAGGAGGGCTTTTTCGCTTCAGCACTCGCGATCGCGCGGAGTGTCGTGTAACAATCGAGGTGCTGACACACCCCCGGTCAGCGCCTGTGGAGATCCCCTCCGGCCCCCGCGTTCCTCCCCCTGGCGCGGGGGCCTTCTCCATCTCTGTAGTCGCTACACCCTCGCAGTCGTTACACGGCTTCGCCCGGAGCATCGGGCTACCCCATCCGGACGGTCGGGCGCCCTTCCGTCGAACCGGAGATCGCCCACGCACGAGGGGCCGGCGCTGTGCGTCGAACCACAGGCAAGCGATCTTCGAGACACAACCGTTATCGTGTGGCCGTGCCTCTTCCCTCATTCGGACGCAATCGAAGCGCCAACAAGGCCGCGGGCCCCACACGTCGTCGTGGCCGGTCCGCGCCCGCAGTCGACGAATCGGTCGGCGAAGATCCCGAGCTCTCCAGCTACCTGGCGGCACTCGCCCCCGAAAACGACGTCGAAAGCACCGGCTCCGAGCGGCGGTTCGGGGAAGCGCAGGTGTACCAGCTGCGGCTGAGCCACGTGGCCGGACAGCAACTCAAGGACCTCGCCACCGAACTCGGGACCTCACCCCAGGCCCTAGCCCAGGAATGGGTGCTGGAACGCCTGGCACGCGAAACCAGCGACCGTTCGCAGGAGTCGACACGGCAGGTGGCTCCGGCGATGTCGGCTTCCTCGGCGGCTCCCACCGCTCCGGCGGAGCCGCAGTCGCTGACACCCGAGCCCTGGCCTTCCGACGAACCCGGCGAATCCGCCACCGAGGAACTTTTCCTGGTGGAACACCAGTGGCCGGAAGACTCGATGCCCGGCCCGGCCCGCTGATCACCATCCGTCCACAGGTCTGAAAAAAGAAGCGAGCCCCCGGCGCTTACGACCGCCGGGGGCTCGACCTCTTTCAGTGAGACTTATCCGTCAGAGAGCACGAACCCTCTGAGCCTGGGGGCCCTTCTGGCCCTGCCCCACCTCGAACTCGACACGCTGGTTCTCCTCCAGCGTGCGGAAGCCACGGCCCTCGATCTCCGAGTAGTGGACGAACACGTCGCCCTCGCCACCGTCCTGGGCGATGAAGCCGAAGCCCTTCTCGGCGTTGAACCACTTCACAGTGCCTTGCGCCACCGTTGTACTCCTCGTTGCTGTTCCGCGTGGACGTCGCCGAAGCGATGTCCTGGCCGTCCCGGGCGGTTCCAACGAGACGAGCACGTAAGCGTGTTCGGCTAACGGCTCGCGTCAGAAGTTCCGCGAGTGTGAAGCCACTAACACGCAAAACGACGGCCGCTATGAAGCCTACCGGCATTCGTCGGATTGCAAACCCCCTCATGGGGGTGTTGGCCCGTCCGGGCGGATCACCGCCCGAGGGGTTACGCCGCCGCTCGCCCTTGGTGATCACGCTCAGTACCGCTTTTCGAGTCTGTCACCCCACAGCGGGGAACACGGAGGGGCACCAAAAACGTCATCAATACGAGTGGCCACTCTCGAATGTGTGAGTGTGATCACTTTCCTCCGGGGGCAACGAACACATATCCCGGTACGTCAGCCAGGTGAGGTGGGGAAGGGGCACAACCTTGAAAGATTCGACGTCGGCAGTCGGCAGAAGACCGATCGCGATTCTTGCTGCCGTTCTGACAGTCATCCTCGGCCTAGCCGCATGTACCAGCTCGGGAAGCGACGGCAACAGCGCGCAGGGGGCCCAAGGCGCTGGCGCCGACTCGTCCGCTGAAGTCGTTCTCGCACCGCAAGCCGGGGCGGACGACGTCGCCCCGCGCGACCCGATATCGGTGACGGTCTCCGGTGGCACCATCGAAGAAGTCGAACTCACCAACTCCGAGAGCAAGTCGGTCAAGGGCGAGTTGTCGGAGGACAAGACGACGTGGAAGGTCGCCGAGCCACTCGGCTACGGCAAAACCTACACGTGGTCCGGTAGCGCCGTGGGCGGTGACGGCGAGACGGTGCCGATCGAAGGTTCGTTCACCACGGTCACTCCGAGCGCCACGAACAACGTGAAGTCGAATGTCGGCGACGACAAGACCTACGGCATCGCCATGCCCGTGTCCCTCACGTTCGACGCCCCGGTGCAGGACAAGGCTGCTGTCGAGAAGGCCCTGAACATCGAGACGACTCCTGAGACCGAGGGGGCGTGGGCGTGGCTGGAGAACGACACGTCCGTGCACTGGCGGCCGAAGGAGTACTGGAAGCCGGGTACCGAGGTGAAGGTTCGCGCCGACCTGTACGGCGTGCCCATGGGTGGTGGCGTCTACGGCGCCAACGACCTCGAGGTGGCCTTCACGATCGGACGTGCCCAGATCGTGAAGGCCGACACCCAGGAACACCGCATGGTGGTCTATCGCGACGGCGAGAAGGTGGGCGAGTACCCGGCGAGCTTCGGCCTCGAATCCGACCCGGGTCGAGTCACCCGTAGCGGCATCCATGTCGTGATGAGCAAGCACCCCACGTACTTCATGAACAACCCCGGCTACGGCTACGAGGACTTCGAGGTGCAGTGGGCGGTACGCGTCTCCAACAACGGCGAGTTCGTCCACTCCGCGCCGTGGTCGGTGGGCGACCAGGGCAGACGCAACGTCTCCCACGGCTGCATCAACCTGGCGCCGGATAACGCCAAGGAGTTCTACGACAGCACGATGATCGGCGACCCGATGGAGATCACGGGTAGCTCGGAGGAACTCGGGCCGCAGGACGGCATGTACTACGACTGGACCTACTCCTGGGAAGAGTGGACGTCCCTGTCGGCTCTCGACAGCTGAGCCGACGGCCAACGATGTTCGCCCGATGTGGCGGTGGCCGCTTTGTGGGCCACCGCCACACGTCGGTGTCCGGGCCGGTCGTTAGCGTGGGATTGTGAGCAGAACCGCACAGAACTGGCCGCCCGTCGAGGTGGACCCGCCGAAACCACATCCTGACGCGCCTTCGGCCGGCACCACCTTGGACCCGCACTTCGGCCAATGCTTCGGCTGCGGTGACGAGGTCGAGTCGGGCCTGCGTCTCCGGTCGACCGTGGAGGACGACAACGTCGTGGTGACGACGTTCACCGTCACCAAGGCCCACCAGGGTTCTCCGGGGATCGCACACGGTGGACTGCTGTCGTGCGCGTTCGACGAGGCGCTGGGTGCCACCGTGGGGAACCTGCTCAAAGCGCCTGTCGTGACCGCACGGTTGGAGACCGACTACCGGAAACCCGTGCCCGTGGACACGACCGTCTACATCACGAGCAGGGTCGACGGTGTGGCGGGCCGCAAGGTCTACGTCAGTGGCGAGGGCAGGATCGGCGCGCCCGACGGTCCACTGGCCGTCGAGGGCCGGGGGTTGTTCGTCACCGTGGGTGTAGAGCACTTCATCAAGCACGGCGACGTGGCGCAGCTCCAGAAACTGGGTGAGCGTTACGCGGACTGGAACATCGGCCCCTGATGTTCTTCACCGTCCTCAGCGTTCTGATCGCGGTCGTCCACCTGTATCTGTGGAAGCGGTTGGTGGCTGACACGACTCCGCCGAAGAGCCGCTCCCGCAAGGTGGGCACGGTGGTGCTCGCGATCCTCGTGACGCTGATGATGGCGGCACTGTCTCTGGGGACGAGCGTCTCTCCGGACATCGCCCGGTGGTTCGCCTGGCCTGGTTATCTGTGGCTGGCGGTGTTCTTCTACCTGTTGCTGGCCCTGCTCGTGCTGGAGCTGCCTCGGCTGGTGCTGCGGCGGTGGCTGCGGGGCGGGCGCGGTGAGGGCGAAGAGCGCCGAGCACTCGAAAAGCGCGGTGCCTCCGAAAAGCAAGGTGCCTCCGTGGACGGGGCGAACGGCGAGCCGGGCGGCCCCGCTGTCGACACCGCCGTCGATACCCGGCCGACCTCGAACCCCGAATCGAACACCGAATCGGCCACCGGGGTGTCTCGAAGGCTGGTGTTGGCCCGAGGGTCGGCTCTGGTCGCGAGCGTGGTGGCGGTGGGGTTGACCGGCTACGGCGTGAGTGTGGCCATGGGCCCTCCGACCGTCACCCGGGTGCCGATCACGCTGCGCCGCCTGGATCCGCGTGTCGAGGGCTTCCGCATCGCGCTCATCAGCGACGTCCATCTCGGGCCGATCATCGGCCGGTCGTTCACGCAGCGCATCGTCGACCTGGTCAACGCCGAACGAGTGGACGCGGTCGCCATCGCGGGCGATTTGGTGGACGGTGACGTCGCCGACCTCGCCGACGCCGCCGCCCCACTCGCGGAACTGCGCAGCACCCACGGCACCTACTACGTCACTGGCAACCACGAGTACTACGTCGGCTATCGGCAGTGGATCGAGCACCTGCCCACGCTGGGCGTCCGGCCGTTGCGCAACGAGCGGGTGGAGATCCACCACAACGACGGCGTGTTCGACCTCGCGGGCATCAACGACGCCACCGGGTACCAATGGCAGGACCCGGGAGACGTCGGCGCGGCCCTCGCCGGCCGTGATCCCGAACGCGCCGTCGTGTTGCTCGCCCACCAACCCGTGGACTTCGACGACGCCGTCGCCCACGACGTGGACCTGCTACTGGCCGGGCACACCCACGGCGGGCAACTGAGGCCCTTCGACGTGGCCGTGCGCTGGCAGCAGGGCGTGGTAGCCGGGCTCTACCGACGCGAGAACACGAAGATGTACGTCACTCGCGGCGCGGGTTTCTGGGGCCCGCCCGTGCGGGTGGGCGCTCCTCCCGACATCACGGTCGTCGAACTGCGCCGGGAGCAAGCGCCTCACCTCAGGTGAGCGTGCGGGGTCGGATCGCGTTGGCCCGATCCACCAACGCGATCCGGCTCTGCGAATCACCGGCCAGGCGAGCGAGCGCGCGGTAGCAGTCCTCCAGGCCGAACCGCAGATCCCGCTCGGCCAGGGCGCAGCCGAGGATCTTGGTGTCCGGCCGGGGCGGCTGCCCCGAACGCAGCCAGTCGAATGCCGCCTCCAACACCTCGGCCTTCAGCCGGGTCTTGCGTGCAACGTCCAGGGAGAGCCGGTCGACCTGTTCGGCGGCCTGCAGCAGGTCCGCCTCGGTCACCTGGTTCATGCTCTCGACGAACCGAGTCTTGATCTTGACTGCGGCTATCTGCGCCGCCACGTGGTGCGTGGACGAGGCGGGGACCGACTCCAGCACCTCGATAGCGCTCTGCCGACCGCCCTGGGCCAGGTACACGCGGGCGAGCCCGAACGCCGCACTGACGTAGGAGCGGTCGGTGCGCCACACCAGCTCGTACAGGCGCGCGGCCTTGAAGTAGTCGCCCACGGCCTCGGCGCTCACCGCCAGCGCGAGCTTGGGGGCGATCTCGCCCGGCAGTTCGTCGTACACCTCGTCGAACGCCACGTGGGCCACCCTGGCCCGGCCGCCCGCGAGCTCGATCAGCCCCTTGTACCAGTCCACCCGCCAGTCGTGCGGGAAACCCGACTTGATCGCCAGGTACTGCGCCGCCTGCAACTGCCGGTTCGCTTCCGCCAACTCGCCGAGCTCGATCCGGGCCCGGACGATGCGCAACCGGACCTCGATGGACTCGCGGGGCGCATTCGCCAACGCCCTGATGGCCGTCTGCGGCCCCGCCGACACCAACGTGGCCAACACACCCGCACCCGGGTCGTCGGTGTCCACCTGCGGAATCGGCAGGCCGGCGACGACCTCGTTCGGGTCCGGCAGCGGCACCTGACCACCACGCTCCGGTACCACCAGGTCGACGCCGAAGGTGTTGGTCTCCGGCCCGAACACCGTGGACGCCCCCGGCCTGGGCTTGCCCGTACCGAGCGCCATGATCTCGCGCAGTACACCCGTGAGCTGGTCGGCCATGTCCTCAGCCGAGATGAACCGCCGGTCCGGGTCGACGTGGGTGGACTTGCGCAGGAACCGGTAGTAGCTGTCGAACAGCTTGAACAGCGGGACCTCGTCCCTGCTAGGCAGGGTGGTCTTGTACTTGCTGGTGTAGCCGGTGAACTCGAAGCTCAGCACCGCCAACGTGCGCCCGACCGTGAACAGGTCCGAGGCCACCGACGCGCCGTGGGTCGGCAGTTCCGGGGCGCTGTAGCCGCTGGTGAAGAACAGCGGGCTCTCGTAGTCGTCCATGCGGCGCACTGCGCCGAGGTCGATGAGCTTGAGCTGCTCGTGCGTCTGGATGACGTTGTCGGGCTTCAGGTCGCAGTACAGCAGGCCCTGGTTGTGCAGGTATCCCAGCGCAGGAAGGATCTCCAGCCCGTAGGCGATGACCTGCCCGATCGGCAGGGGCTCCGCGCGCCCGCTGGCCCGGTGGTGGGCCAGCGCCAACTGACGCAGCGACTGTCCGCCCACGTACTCCATGACGATGTAGCCGACGGAGTTGCCGGTGTCGGGGTCGGGGTGCTCGACGAAGTTGTAGATCTTGACGATGTTTGGGTGCTCGACCTCGGCGAGGAACTTCATCTCGTTCATCGCGGCGGTCACGGCGGTGGCGTCACCGGTGTTGATGAGGCCCTTGAGCACCACCCAACGGCCACTGACGTTGTGGTCCTTGGCGAGGTAGATCCAGCCGAGACCGCCGTAGGCGAGCGCACCCAGCACCTCGTACTGCCCACCGACTATCTCTTGTGGACGCAGTTTCGGCAGGAACGAGTAAGGCGTGCCGCACTTGTGGCACGTCCCTTCCGGGTTGCCGGGCTGTCCGTCCTTGCTGCGGCCGACCTTGGCCCTGCAGTTACCGCAGTACCGCTTCTCCTCGGCGACGACGGGGTCGTCCAACACCGCCTCGGCCGGGTCGCGGTACGGCACCTGCGGCACCTCGACCAGGCCCGCGCCGAGCCGTCCGCGCCGCGACTTGCGTGACGACGTCCGGCGTGGCCTGCCCGGGTAACTACCCGTTCCCGTGCCGGTGCCTGTACCGGTTCCGGTGCCGGTCCCCGTCCCTGTACCCGTGCCGGTACCCGTGCCCGTGCCCGTGCCCGGGGAGAACGATCCGCTGGTGCTGGGCGGCAGCACGCTCTCGGTGCCCGGGTCGGGCAACTCCTGCGGGCCACTGGACTCGGCGGGCCGTGCCGGGGGCCTGATGAACGTCGTCGCGGGAGCCTTACCCGCCAGCACGCTCGTGGGCAACGGTTCCTGCGCCGGTTCCTGCGCTACCGGCCGCGGGGCCGGGCGGACGACCTGAGTATGTTCCGGCACGTCGGCTTCGCCGGGCCGGGCCTGCGGGGGTTGCGCCTGCGGCCGGGCATGGTGCGGCTGTGACGGCGGGTTCCCCTGCTGCTGGGCCCCTGTGCCCGGGTCCGGCTGCCCGCTCGGACCGGCACTCTCGTCGGGCACCGCATGCCGAGGGCTGCGTGGCTCATCCGACACTGCTACCTCCGAAGGGTCTCACCGGTACTCGGGTTCGGGTGGCGAGGCAGGACCGAGGTCCTCCCGCAGCCACCGGTCGTAGCTTCCCTGCCACGCACCGCCGCGCACATCCTCCAGCACGGAGTTCACGAACCGAACCATGTCCTCGTTCTCTTTGGGGATGCCGATGCCGTAGTACTCCTCGGTGAACGGCTCCCCGACGATCTTGGTGCCCGGCCGGTCCTGCGCCCGCATGCCCGCGAGGATGGTGTCGTCTGTGGACACCGCCTCCACCTGGCCCTGCTGGAGCAGCACCAGACAGTCGGACCAGTCTTCCACGGCCACCGGGACGGGCCTCGGCTTGCTGGCCGCGATGTTGCGCAACGACGTCGAGTCCTTCGCCGCGCACACCCGTTGGCCACCGAGGTCGGACAGATCGCGGACCATCGAGGCGGCGTCCACCAGGACACGTTGGCCCGCCACGTAGTACACCGTCGAGAAGTTGATGTCCGCAAGCCGCTCGCAGGTGATCGAGAACGTGCGTACGACGATGTCGACCTCGCCGTTTTGCAACACGTCGATGCGCTCGGCCGAAGTGATGGCCTTGAAGCGGACGGCTTCGGGGTCGCCGAACAACGCCTCGGCGATCTTCTTGGTGATGTCGATGTCGAACCCGTTCAACTCGCCGGTCTCGGGATCGGCGAAGCCGAACAGGAAGGTGTTCTGGTCGACCCCGGCGATGAGGTGACCACGGTCTTTGATCTCCGCCATCGTGGAGTCCGCCGGGGTCGAGGAGTCCGGGCGCAGGCTCGCGGTGGGGTCACAGCTCTCGTCGGACTCACCGGCCGCGCCCAGTTCCGGGTCGATCTCCGTTCCGGCGGGCATCGGGCGGTGTGACGAGTCCACGGGCGCGGGGTCGATCGGCTGCGTGGCCCCGGAGCAGGCCGCGAGCAGCACGGCGAGCGAGGACACGAGCAGACCGAGACGTTCGCGGGTTCTCGTCCGAGCCGTCATCAGCGGTACTCCCGCAACCGCTCGCGAACGCCGAGGGTGGCGCCGAGCGCGGCGATCACCGCCAACACGGCGAAGCCGGGGGCCAACAGGGTCAGCGCGCCCGAGGCGGCCGACGTGTCGTCCACGAAGTTCTGGCGGGCCGAGTCGATGGCCGACACCAATTCGTCGTCGAGCTCGGCGAAGACCGTGGCGGGGCTGCGCTCGTCCTCACCGTCGATCGCGAGACGCACGGCCTTCTGGTGCTCGCCACCGTCGTCGAGGTCGCGCACGTTGTCGTGGGCCTCCAACCAGGCGGCCGCGTGGTCGGTGGCCGAGCGAAGTGACGCGGCCGCGGGCCCCTCGGCTTCGGCCAGGGCCTCGCCCAACAGGCCACCGCGGCCGTCCTGGCCCGCGAACCGCTGGAACTGCTCGGTGAAGCTCTCCTCGTACCCTTGGCCGCCGCCCCTGGCGACGAGCGTGAGGGTTTCGTCGGCCCGGGCCTGCAGCGCGGTGATGCGCGCCTGAACCAGTCGGTCGGCCTGTTCGGTTCCGTCCTCGCGGCCGCTTCCCACCAACACGCCTTGGACGATGAGGGCGATCGTTATCCACAGCACCAGCAGTGCCACAGCGCCCGAGGACACCAGCAGGCCGACGTTGAAGACCCGGTTGGTCTTGCGTTGCAGGTAGAGCTGGGCGTAGACGAGGGCGGCGATCAAGCCGAGCAGCAGCGCCGCCGTCAGCCACGGAAAGCTCGTGGCGCTGTCCTGCTCGTCCACCAGCCGATCGGTGTTGATCTCGTACAGCCGTTCGGCGGCGGGCAGGATCTCCGACCGCAGCAGCTCGGACGCCTCGCGCAGGTAGGCGGAGCCCACGGGGAAACCCTGGTGGTCGTTCACCTTCGCCGTGGCCACCAGCTCGGTGTAGACCGGCAGCTTCTGGCTGATGGTGCCGACCTGTTGCTCCGCCTCGGGGATCCCCGCCGAGTCAGAGGCCGCTTTCGCCAGTGCCGCTCCCGCCCTGGCGATGGCGTCCGCGTAGCGGTCACGAAGTTCGTCCGGTTCGGTTCCCGGCATCAGGAACGCGGTCGCCGCGGTGGCGTCAGCGTCGGACAGCGACCGGTACACCTCCTGGGCCGCGGCGGCCAGCGGCTCCCTGTGCTCGATCAGCGCGTCGATGCTGTCATCGCGGTCCTGCATCGCCAGCGTGCCCACCAGGCCTACCAGCAGTGACAACACGACGACTCCGGCGCCGATGAAGGAAAGCCGTCCCGGCGTGGTGGCCGCTGTCCGCGCCATGCCGCGCAGCATCTCCGCCGGAAGGTCGAGCAGACCGGCGAGACCGGATCTCTGTCCCCGTCCTTGTGTCGGTGGTTGCGAGCCGGCGGGCGGCCCGGTCGTCCCGGAACCGTGCCGTGGCACGGTGCTCGTCATGGTGTTCCTCCACCCAGTATTGGCACGCGCATGACCGTATCCGAGACAGGACGGGCGTGAGTGCGGAGTCCGGCAAGTGCGCGCGGATCGTGTTGGTGTCGTGATCGACGCTCGTTCGTCGGTGAGTGGTGTCGCTCCCCTCGACTCTCTCGACTCGGACACCGTGATCATGAGATTCTCGCGCGGTGAGCTACGCGCATTGGGAGATCGTGCCGACCCGGTGGAAGGACAACGACGTCTACGGGCACGTCAACAACGTCGTCCACTACGCGTTCATGGACACCGTGATCAACAACTGGTTGATCGACAAGGGTGGCCTCGACATCCACGAGGGCGAAGTCATCGGGTTGTGCGTGGAGTCGCACTGCAACTACCACGCCTCGGTGTCGTATCCGGAGAAACTGTCGGTCGGCCTTCGGGTCGGTCACCTGGGGCGGTCGAGCGTGCGTTACGAGATCGGCATGCACCGCGAGGATCGCTCTGAGCTCATCGCTCAGGGACACTTCGTGCACGTCTTCGTCGACCGGAGCAGCCGACGTCCCGTGGAGATCACCGGCCCGCTGCGAGAAGCGCTGCAAACCCTGATGGTCAGCTGACGGCGCTTTCGAGGCTCCCCGTATCCTACGACTGGTCGTAGACGTTGGGAGGACCAGTGATCAGTGGGTTCGCCGTCGCCATCGCGATCTGCGCACTCGTGGTCGCGGTGTGGAGCTTCGTGCTCGTCGCCATGAACCGGCCGCCCACGACATCGCTGCTGTACGGGCTCATCGGCGTCGAGGCGCTGCTGCTCGTTCAAGCGGTGATCTCGATCATGCTGCTGATCTCGGGCGAGCACCCGGGCAGCATCGTCACGTTCCTCATCTATCTGCTCGTCGTGTTGCTGGTGCTCCCGTTGGGCACCGTGTGGGCGCTGGCCGAGCGCACCCGGTCGAGCACGGCGGTACTCGGCGTCGCCTGCATCACGGTGCCCGTGCTGATCATGCGGATGTACCAGGTGTGGGAGGGTGCAAGTGTCTGAGCGCGAGCCCGAAACGTCCGCGATCCCCTCCGACGACCCACCCGTCACGGCGAGCGGACCGGGCCGGGTACTGATCGCCGTCTACGCGATTTTCGCGATCGGCGCCACCGCGCGGGCCCTGTCGCAGATCGCGACGCGGTTCGACGAAGCACCCGTGCCCTATGCGCTCTCCGCTCTCGCCGCCGTGGTGTACCTGCTCGCGACCGTGGCATTGGCCAAACGCGGCGTGAAGTGGTGGCGCGTGGCCGTCGCGGCGTGCGCCTTCGAGATGATCGGCGTGCTCGTGATCGGCACTGTCAGCCTCGCCCTCCCCGAGGCGTTCCCCGATGCCACGGTGTGGTCGAACTACGGGATGGGTTATCTGTTCATCCCGCTCGTGCTGCCGGTGTTCGGGCTGCTGTGGTTGCGCCGGACGGCGCCGCGGCGTCGCGGGTAGGCGGATTCCGTCACCAGAACACCGCGACGCCGATGTTGACCAGCGTCAGCCCGGCGATCGTGTAGAGCAGCCCGGGGCCCGCCTGCGGCCTGCGCCAGAGGATGTGGGCCAGCACCAACACGATGACGGCGATGCCCAGTTTCACAGCGATCTTGGTGTTGTCGACCTCGTTGTCCACGAGGCCCGCCGAGGCGATGCCGGTGAGGGCGACTCCGGTGATCACCTGCGCGCCGGCGCCGGACAGCATCACCATCGCGCTGGGCGAGGAGGCCGCCGTCAGCCGCATCACCACACCGGCGACGATGAGCGCCATACCGAGGAGATGCAGAACGACGAGAAGGTCGTAAACGATTTCCATGGCGGCAAGATACTACAAGTGGTAGTAAACGTTAGAGAGGCACCGCGAAGATACCCACCGAGGTGCCCAACGCCGTCAGCAACAACCCACACACCAGCGGCCAGACCAGCGGAAACCTCCCCTGTTGAGGTTTCCGCAACCGCTGGATGCGCGCCTGTACGTGCGTGTCGACGCCCGCGACGGCGAGCGCGCCCATCGGGGTGCCCGTCGACCCGTTGGCGTGGAACCGCTCCAGCGCACGCGCCAACGGCTCCCTGCCGTGCTGACGTGCGGCTTTGTCGTCGGCGCACATCTCGACCAGCAACTCGATGTCGGAACACACCCGCGTCAGCACGCGGCTGCGCGGCAGGAGTCGCCGCAACGCCTGGAACGGCGCCACCACCAGGTCGTGTCGCTCGTAGGCGTGTGCGCGTTCGTGCGCGAGTACGGCGTCCAGTTCCGTTTCACTGAGCAGCTTGCGGGCCCCCGCGCTCACCACGATGCGTGGCCGCCTGCCCGGCACGCAGTAGGCCACCGCCGCCGGGTGGTCAACCACGAGCGCGCCCGAGTTCGGCTGCGCCACCAACTGCAACAGCAATCGGTGCCGCGCCCTGGCCCGCGCCGTGTCCCGCAGGCACAGGAGCTGGTTGACCACCAGCCACACGCCCAGCATCAGGCCCGCGGCCACGGCCGCGAAATGCCAGGCGTCCAGCTCGGTCCACCGCGTGGGCAGGTCGAGCAGCGCGGGCAGAAAGCCCCGGCGGAACGGCGCGAGCCCGAAACCCAACAGCACCCCGACCACCGAGATCACGAAGGTCAGGCCGCTGATCTGCCACAACACCAGAGCCGGCCGCGGGTGAGCATGAGTCCAGCGGCTGCGCAACAACCACACCATCACCAACACTGCGATGGCCCCGGCCGCGGCCTGATGCCCGACGAGGATCACGTCTGCTCACCCTGCGGTTTCACCTGGCGGCCCTGCTGCAACGCTTGCCGCAACGCATCGGCCTCGTCACTGGTCACCGACTTCGCGAAATGCACGAGCGCCGAACCACGGTCGCCGCTGAGCTCCAACGCTTCGAGCATCAACTCCGCGACATACGCCTCACGACCGGCCACCGGCCTGTACAGCCACGCCCGGCCCTCCCGCCTGCGTTGCACAAGACCTTTGCCCACCAGCCGGGTCAGGACCGTCATCACGGTGGTGTAGGCGAGCCCGCGATCACCCAGAGCGGCATGTACCGCGCGCACACTGACGGGTTCGTCGCGCGCCCAGAGCACCTCCATCACCGCGCGCTCCAGTTCTCCGAGCCTAGCCACTTCCACCCCTTCACTTATCGGTCCGTCAGTGATTCAACCACGAACCGCGGAAAAGGCCGTCGCGACCAGCAGGTCTACGAAGCCGAGGCGCGGGTGCCGTATCCACCGGCTGCCGCGGGCGGCCTGTCAGCACCCCGTGGCATGGTGCTCGCATCATGTGGGGACTTGATCGACAGCGGGAGCAGCTGAGCTGGATGTTCGGCCGCGTATTCGACGTCATGGCAGCCGACCGGGTCACCGGGCTGGCTCGTCCGGGATTGCGCCTGGTGACCGCCGATGAGGTCGGCGCGTGTCGCTCTCACCTCGGAGGCCTGCCACGGCTGGACGATACGACGCCGTGGCCCACCTACTTCGATACTCCCCTCGACCTGCTGGCCGTCATCGACGTCGGCGAACTCGACCACTGCGATCTGCCCGGGCTGCCCTCCGGTACCCGTTTTCTCAACTTCTTCTTCCTCACCGAGGAACCGGAGCTGCTGTGGACAGGCGATGACCCCACTTCCACCTGGTGTGTCGTACCCGCCGGTCCCGACGCGAAGGAACGCGTGGCTCCCCGCGAAACGTCTGTCCGGCCCACGCGACCGGTGAACTTCGTGCCGGTTCTGACGTTACCGACGTGGGAGAACGAGATCGTGGCGCGGACGCTCGGAGTCGCCGAAGGTCCGTACCCGCCGAGCCCTCTGATCGAACGCTACTCAGCCACCAACGCGGCATGGGACGAACTGATGGAGAACAACCTGGGCACCGTCGAGAACCAAATCGGCGGTTGGCCGGGCTCGCTGCAGGCCCCGGTGTTCCACCGCGCGGAGAGTGATTCCGCGTCGTCCCGCTCGTTCTCGGCGAATGGCGGCCCGTGGCGCCTGCTGTTGCAGCTCGACTCGGACGACGACTTGGGTTGGAAATGGGGCGACGGCGGACGGTTGTACTTCGTGATCCCGGAATCCCGGCTGCGTATGGGAGAGCTCGCCGCCACCTGGCTGGAGATGCAGAGCACTTGAGAGGTCGAAAGACCGGCCTGTGCACCCCAAAGTGCGTAAAGAACCGCAACCGATGGGTCCACCCTGTTCAGTGATCACACCTTTCGCTGATGAGTCCTCGTCGCCGATAGCCGCCGTTTTCCCCGGGTAGTCCCACCACGCCGACACGCCGTGGAGCAGCTCGAACAGCGCGAGGGAAGCAGCAGCCGTGGATCATGCCGTCACCACCGCACCGCGAAACGGTCTCGGTGTCGCCGGATTCGCTCTGGGCCTTGGGGGTCTGGTGTTCGCGTTCGTCCCCCCGGCCGGAGCGGCGGCCTGGCCGTTGGTGGTCGTCGGCTTACTGTTCTCCCTCGCCGGTGTCGCCGGAAGGTGGCGGTCGAGGGCGAACAAGGGCCTCGCCGTCACGGGAGCCGTCCTCTCGACCACCGGCCTGCTCGCCTGCGTGGCGGGGAACGCGACGGGCGGCGAAACCGGCGATCGGGCACAGCACCCCGAACTGAGGATCGGGAAACCGGACCCGGCGAAGGCGACCCACCAGCACATCGTCGTCTTCGAACTCACCACGTATCAGGCGGTGACCGTTCACTACGGTGACATCGACGAGCAGCGGTCGATCATGGTGGGCCCGGCTAAGAAGTGGCAGCGGGAGCTCGGTTTCGGCGACGGTTCCCACCGGCTCGCGCTGTCCGCGACGCCGGTCGACAGCGACGATTTCAACGGCTTCGACGGCACCATCACCTGTTCGATCACCATCGACGGGACGAAGGTCGTGCAGCGGTCGAGCTCGTTCAGCGTGTGGTGTAACGCCAGTGTCGACAAGTGAGTCACCATCTCCCAGCGGGTTTCTCTCCCTGGGAGACGTCGCTGCCTTCACGGCTGATGCGCCGTTGCCGCGGACGAGCCGAACGAACCCCGCGTGGTCTTAATAAGGTCCGGAAATCCTCGTAGCGAGGAAAGACGAAACCAGTCAGCGGCGATTGAGAAGAATTCAAGAGCGAGTCGCGAACTCGGCCTTCGAAGCGGTGACGTTCCCGGCCTGCGTTGGTATGCGGAAACGTCACCGCCGTCGGTCAGACGTCGAACTCGCCCACCTTCACACCCGCGACGAACGCCCGCCACTCGCTGTCGGTGTAGGCGACGGCGCCTTCGTCCGGGCGTTTGGAGTTACGCACCTCCACACCACCCTCGACACGACGAAACTCGACGCAATTGCCCTGATTGCCGCTGAAGCTCGACTTACGCCACTGGCTGTCCGTGCTCATGTACCGATCTCCATCTCGCTGAGAAGACTTGCGATGAACTCCTCGGTGGCGGTGGGGCTCATCGCCTGCTGTCGCATCGTATCCGCCGCGGCCTGATAGTCCCGTACATCTCGTCGATCGGTGAGAGTGGTCGCGCTGCGGTAGTGCTCCAGCTGCACCACGGGCGGCGCTTTCTCGAACTCGATGAGCACAAACGCGCCTTCCAAATGCGGCAGATAGCCGCTGTCGAACGGCACTGCCTGAATCGTGACGTTGTCCAGCTGCGCCCATTTGAGCAGGGCGTGCAACTGGTCGACCATCACGCCGGCACTGCATGGCGGATACCGCAGGGCTTGTTCGCCGATGATGGCGTCGAGCCGCACCGGACGCGGTCGAGTGAGAACGTGTTGCCGCCCCATCCGGTGTGTTGTCCGCTGGTCCGCCTCCCCAGCGGTCGCCCCCGCGGACAACATGATCGAGCGGGCGTAGTCCGCCGTCTGCAACAACCCGGGAATGAGCGACGGTTCCACATTCGTGATACGTGAAGCGGTGCGTTCGTATCCGGTAAGCATCGCCAGATGCCGCACCACCCCGGGTGCGACCCAGTTCGGATCCGCTGCTTCCCGGGCCAGTTGAATGACGTTGTCGAACTCCTCGCCCGAGACACCAAGGACACCCAGTACCCGCGCGACCTCCTCCACAGAGGGCACGAGTTTGCCGTTCTCCCAACGCGAAATGTGGGTGTGGGAACGCCCGATCGCCTGTCCGAGCTGAGTCATCGTGAGCCCGGAATGCTTGCGGAGTCTTAATAGTTCCGCGCCGAGTGCCCGAGCACCGGGCGTATTGGCTGTGCTGGCCATGCACAAAATGCTACCGACCGCGTGCGAAAAGTCACAAAGTCAGCCGATTGGGGCATTGTGCAACCGTGCATGCACGAGACATCTTGTCCTTGCACATTGGCGATGAAAAGCACGGATCTCGTGCTTCAGGAGGGCCACATGCAGCGGTATCTCTGGCAGCAGGCCGGCGGGTTACGACATGCCTACGACACCCAACGGGACATTCCGGCGCCTGAGCGGGAGTTGGCGGCGCTGTGCGGACAGGTCGTCACCCCCACCGTCGACGACATCACCGGCCTCTGGCTCGATCGCACCTGCTGGGCCTGCGACCGCGAGATCCGCGTGCGGCTGCGCTTCCCCGCCGACGAGATCCCGCCCGCCTCCGCCCTCGAGGAAGCGAAATGAGCGCGCCCGAGGCATACGCCGTCCTCACCCGCCCGCAATGGCAACTGCTCAACGACACCCTCGCCGACCTCTGCGGCGCGGCAGGCGGAACCCGCGAAGACCTGCACGACCTCGCCGTGGGCGTGCTCGAAACATGTCGATCCGCGCACTGGTCGACACCCTCCGCCGACGGCCCGAACCGGCCCCTGTGGTGCCACGTATACGAGAGCATCGGCGCGTTGGCCCACCTGGCCGACGCCGCACCACACGACGTGCACCAGATCCGCCGACTCAGCGTGGACGTGAAATGGCTCGCGCAGCACATGCGCGACTACGCGGATGAGCCTCCAGCGGGAACCGGCGATGTATGACGTCCCCGCCGCACTACTCGCGCCCCTCCCCGACTTGCTCCCCGACGACCGGCCCACGGCCCACTCTGGCGGCTCGACGACTACCTCCAACCGGCCTGGCCGGCCCTCGACCCGGATGTGGACGGTGTCTACATCAGACGTTGGTAAACCGCTATCTCGGCGCTCTGCTGACAGTGGACTGTCTTAACCGGACTTAACAGGGTGCGGATTCCGCTTGTCCTGGAAGGAGTTCCTATGGCACTTGTCGGGAGCGGATACACACCCTGCGGACACGGCTACGGGAACTGCGGACACGACGACGCAGGCTGCGGACACGCCGGGGAGATTAGACCGCGCCGACGGCGTCTCGGGCTTGGTGGCCCTGTTCGCTGACCTGGCGCGCACAGTGGGCACAACAGAAGAACCGGCCCTCCACCTGCACGCCGTGGCCGATGACCCGACAGCCGCAATGCTCGCAGATCGGTGCCAACCGGTGAATAGCGCACTCGAACGAGTCGAACGTGTGCACCCCACCACCCTGAGTGTTGATCTCGAACGTCATCTCGTAGTCATTGCCACAGACCTCGCACATGGCCATGTCGCGGGTCACCTCCGTCATCGGACACGAACCTGTGGAGATGAACATTCCCAGGCGATACGCAGGGGAAACGCCTACTCCTCCTGATTCCCCCGACCCAGTTCAGCCGGCTCCGCCCGCTTTCCCCGACCCAGACGGGACGGCCACCAGATGCGCTTACCGATGTCGATGGTCAACGCCGGCACCAGCAGCGAACGCACCACGAGAGTGTCGAGCAGCACGCCGAAAGCCACGATGAACGCCAACTGCGCCAGGAACAGGATCGGCAACACCGCCAACGCGGAGAACGTCGCCGCCAACACGACACCCGCCGAGGTGATCACCCCACCGGTGACGGTGAGCCCGCGCAACGTGCCCTTCCGGGTGCCGACCGACAACGCCTCCTCGCGCACCCGGGTCATCAGGAAGATGTTGTAGTCGATCCCCAACGCGACCAGGAACACGAAGGCGAACAGCGGCACGACCGGGTCGGCGCCGGGGAACTCGAAGATGTGGTTGAACACCAACGCCGACACACCCATCGTGGTGGCGAAGGACAACACCACGGTGGCGATCAACACCAGCGGCGCCACCACCGCCCGCAACAACAACGCGAGCACCGCGAACACCACCACGAGCACGATCGGGATGATCACCGCCCGGTCGCGTTCGGAGGTCTTCCTCGTGTCCAACTGCTCGGCCGTGGTGCCACCGACCTTGGCATCCGCGCCCTCGACACCGTGCACCGAATCGCGCAGCCGCTCCACCGTGGCGATGGCCGCCTCCGAATCGGCGGCGTCGTCGAGCACGGCCTCGATCCGCACCAGACCATCGGCGGTCCCGGTGATCTCGGCGCTGGACACCCCGTCCACGTCGCTGGCGGCGAGCACAGCATCGGCGCGCGACTCGTCCGCGATCACCACCGCGGGCGCACCGGAACCACCGGGGAAGTGCCGCGACAACACCTCCTGCCCGGCCACCGACTCGACAGGGTCGAGGAAGACATCCGAATCGGATGTTCCGCTGGCCTTCAACTGCGGGACGAACGCCACGCCCACCAACAGGACCATCGAGGTGATCACCCACACGGCCCGCGGGCTGCGGTCCACTCGCTTGGCGATCCTGCCCCAGACGCCACCCGACTCCGGCGGCGTCGAACCGTACTGGGGACGGAACGGCCAGTACGCGGCCCTGCCGAACACGGCGAGCACCGAGGGCAGGAACGTCACCGACGCCAACACCGACGCGGCGATGCCGATGGCCGCCACCGGTCCGAGCCCCTGGTTGGAGGCCAGGTCGCTGAACA